>JBQMQB010000114.1:0-7243 GCA_052172715.1 Giesbergeria sp.
CCATGCGCTTCGTCAACGACCACGACCCGCTGCCGCTGCTGCAGCAACTGCAGGCACGCTACGGCGCCGCGGTGGAGATCACCTACCTGCAGCGCGAACCCGGCGCTATCGTGATTGATTTTGTGCGGGTTTAAGGTCGGCTTCTAAAGAATTGCTATTGATAAAATAGCTATTGGCGCTTAGTGCATAAGCGCTATAGCCCGTCTTTATCTAAACTTCGATCGTTGTGTGGAGCGAGCGGCGCGGGCCTTGGGTGAATCACGATTCCGCGCCGTGAGACCTGTGCGACCCCGCTGCCGGACTATCGGGCACTGCGGGCACGTCAGAAGCCTGTGCTTCCCAAAGCAACCCCACGACCGTAGCCGCCACTTGCTCAATGTCAGCAGGCTCCAGTGCCTCTGCCTGCACGCTGCGGCGCGCTGGCCACTGGAACAAATGCGTGCTTTGTGAGCGGGCGTACAGCGGGTCGTAGTGCAGCGCCATCAGCTCGCCAAACAGTGGTGCCAAGTCCCGCGCGTGCGCCCAGGCCTGCCAACGTCCGATCACCTCGCGCCCATGCAACTCGCGCAGCGCGTGCAGCTGCTGGGCAAGCCGCTCGGGATCGTCGCCCAGGTTGGCGTAGTCGCGCAGCAGAAAATTCAGCCGCGCTGTATTGGTCGCCGCGATCTCCACACACGGGCTGGCGCGCAGCCGCTGCAGCAGCTCGCGCGGCACGCTGATGCGACCAATGCGGCTGCTTTCTGCCTCGACATAGATGGGGCGTGAGAGGTCAAACGCTTCCATGGCGTGTGCCAGAGCCGTCTCGAACGCGGTTTGTGACGGCTGCTCCACGCCCGGCCAGGCCCCCAGCACTGAGCCGCGGTGCCGCGCCAGCCCTTCTAAGTCAAGCACTTGCTCGCCCAGCGCCGCCAGTGCCTCCAATACGCGTGTCTTCGCGCTACCCGTAGGGCCGCACACCACGCGCATGTGCAACTGGGGTGAGAGGGCTGCAATCTGCGCAATGACGTGGCGGCGCCACGACTTGTAGCCGCCGGCCAGCTGCTGTGCGTTCCACCCGACCATGCGCATCCAGGTCACCATAGAGCCGCTGCGCATGCCGCCGCGCCAGCAGTACACAAGAGGCTTCCAGCGCACGGGTTTGTCGGCAAATTGTTCACGCAAATGGCGCGCCAGGTTGGCCGCCACCATGGCGCCGCCCACCCGGCGTGCTTCGAACGCACCCTGCTGTTTGTACAGCGTGCCGACAATACGGCGCTCTTCGTCGTCCAGCACAGGGCAGTTGATCGCGCCGGGGATGTGGTCGATGGCAAATTCTGCTGGCGAGCGTGCGTCGATCACGGTATCAAACGCGTGGCGGTGCTCCACAGATACGGGGCCGCGGTGGCTCATGAAAGTTCCTGCAAGGGTAAAAGGACGCTGTTAGCGGCTGCGCTCTGGCGCCGGCGTATCCATCATCCGCGCCACGTAGCGGGCGATCAGGTCGACTTCGAGGTTCACGGGTGAGCCCGCCACCAGCCGCCCCAGCGCCGTGTTTTCTACGGTGTGCGGAATCAGGTTGATGCTGGCCTCGCATCCCTCTGGCAGATCGGCAATGCGGTTTACCGTGAGGCTGACGCCATTGACCGTGATGGAGCCCTTGTAGGCCAGGTAGCGCCCGAGTTCGCGCGGAGCGAGCACACGCAGCTCCCAGCTCTCGCCTACGGGGGCGAAGTGGTTCACCTTGCCCACGGCGTCTACATGGCCCGAGACCAGGTGCCCACCCAGCCGGTCGTTCGCACGCAAGGCCTTTTCGAGATTTACAGCGCCTGGCTCGGCCAGGCCTGCGGTCTTGTCCAGGGATTCGGCTGAGATGTCGATGGTGAATTGGCCGCCAGCGGGCGCGAGGCCGGTGACCGTCATGCAGGCGCCGTTCAGCGCAATGCTGTCGCCAAGGCCGACGTCTTCAAGAAAAGCGGGAGCGCATTCGAGTGTCAGGCGCTTGCCATGGGCGCTGGTGCTGCCCAGCGGCTGGACTTGGGCAATACGGCCCACGTGGGTAATGATTCCGGTAAACATGGGCCCGATTGTCGCAGGCGCGGGCCCTCAAAATTGGTCGTGCCCCGCCACGCGTACCAGCACGCGCAGGTCGGCGCCGATGCGCTGCACCTCGTGCCATTCCAGTTCCACGCCTTCGCTCAGTGCCGCCAGCGGGCCCATGTTCGCCATGCCGCGCCCCGGCCCGAGCAGCTTGGGCGCGAGGTAGAGCAGCAGCTCGTCTACCAGCCCCGCGCGCAGCAGCGCCCCGTTCAGCCGGTGCCCGGCTTCGACATGCAGCTCGTTAATGCCGCGCGCCGCCAGCGCCTGCAATAGGGCGGTTAAGTCCACCTTGCCGTCTGGCCCTGGCAGATGCAGCACCGTGGCTCCACGCGCTTCTAGCGCCGCCTGCTTGGCAGAAGATGCAGTATTGAAATCGCCATTTCCGCATATGGATACAGCGTGGGCAGCTATAAATAACTGAGCATTCTGTGGTGTGCGCAGGGCGCTATCGAGCACCACCACCTGCGGTTGGCGCGGTGTGGCGATGCCGCGCACGTCCAGGCGCGGGTCGTCTGCCAGCACGGTGCCAATGCCGGTCAGCACCGCGCAGGCGCGGGCGCGCCAGGCATGGCCGTCGGCACGCGCTTCGGGCGAGGTGATCCATTGGCTGGCGCCGTTGTGCAGCGCCGTGGTGCCATCGAGCGATGCCGCCACCTTGAGCCGCACCCACGGCCTGCCGCGCACCATGCGGCTAAAAAAGCCGATGTTCAGCTCGCGCGATTCGGCGGCGCCCGGCCCCACTTCCACCACCACGCCTGCGGCGCGCAGCCGCGCAAAGCCCTGGCCTGCGACCAACGGGTTCGGGTCTTCAATGGAGGCCACCACCTTCGCAATACCGGCGGCAACCAAGGCATCGCAGCAGGGCCCCGTGCGGCCCTGGTGGGCACAGGGCTCCAAAGTCACATAGGCCGTGGCGCCGCGCACGTTGTTCCCTGCAGAGGCGGCAGCGCGCAGCGCCATGATTTCGGCGTGTGGGCCACCTGCCTGCTGGGTAAAGCCCTGGCCCAGCACGCGACCATCCGCCGCGATGATGACGCAGCCGACGCGCGGGTTGGGGCTGGATGCAAAAAGCGCCTGGGCGGCGAGCCCAAGCGCTTGTTGAAGAGGGGAGGGCGCAGTGGTTGTCATAGCGCCCGGAATGGTAAGGCAGACGCTACTTGCCCCAGCACGTCTCGACAGTAGCGCCCTTGGTTAATGGCGATGCATTGCGAACGCCGGCCTGTGTAAGTGTGTAACTGCCGCACTTGTCGCCTACCTGGCCGCCTGATGGCGCTGCGGTCAGGGTGTAGGTACTGCCATCGGCAGAGACGATGGATATTTCGTAGCTGTCAGAAGGAATTTCTTTCAGCCCCGCAGGGAAAACGCCGGTTAGCGGATACGTGCCCGTAGCCGTGGCAGCACGCTCAAGCCACTGCGCCGCTTGCAAAAGACCTGCCCGGGCGTCTGCTCGGTGGCCACGCCGGATGTACTCGTTGTAGCTCGGCACGGCGATGGCCGCAAGAATTCCAACGATGGCCACCACGATCATGACCTCGATGAGGGTAAAACCCCGCTGCTGTTTGTGCATGCACTGCCTCATGGGTGTTTCCTTTTTATTTCACTTGGCGCCAGCTTGGGCGCAAAGTCTGTTCGGGCATAGGGTTGTCTTCACGTGGTTTATCGGGGTTCTTGATGCCGGTGTAATCAAGCATTTTCCTACCGCCGCCTGCGCCTATGCCTATGGTCAAAATGGGCGTACCTACGGGGACGCCGATTCTGACGGTGCCTACCGGAACCACCCCACCCACCAATTGAACTGTTGGTTTTCTCCCGTCCATGATGTTAATCAAAGACCGGTATTGCAGGCCAGGCAGTGTGGCTACAGTCGTAGGGGTACAGCTTTCGTTGGTATTTGTATTGGAGGTGCTCTTTGTAGCCGAAGGCGATTCGGAGTACACCGCCAGAATATTGCTGCCATCCCAGAACTGCATGGGGTTGAGCAGGCGCTCTCCCGTTGCTGGGAAATCCAAATACCAGCCACTAAAGTTCTTCCAGGTTTCTGCTTTAAGGTCGTCTGCTGTAGTGGCAGGCTTGATAGTTTCATTGCCAGGCGAGAGTTCGTCGAACACCTGCTGGGCCAGTTTCGCACCTGCGCCCATGGTTCCAACTACCTTGGGAACAGGTATGCCGTTTGGTACATCACCTGGGTGAATTTCGAGCCGCTGGTCATCCTTGGGTTTTGTTTTGTCCTTGATGCGGTAGCGGGCGTTGTCCACTACCGAGTACAAGCTTTGCGTGTTGTAAGGTTTTTTGACATCACGGTCGTCTTTGGTGGCATTTCGGCCCGTACCAAAGGAGACCATCATGCCGCCTACTGCCACGGTTTTGGGGCCGTCTACCATGCTGCGGTCGTTGGTGCGAATGATGGGCGGCGCAGTAATAGGTTGCGCCTGATCGCGTGCACCGCCTGCGGCGAGAGGTCCGCGGGCAGTAAACAAGGGCACGTTGAGGCCAAAAGCCGATTTCCAATCGCCATCGGTCTCGCTGGTGAGGTCGAACTTCCACATATTGCCGAGGTTGTCACCGGCGTACGCAATATCGATGCGGTTGTCGCCGTTCAAATCAATCAACGCGGGCGAAGTCGTCAAGCCGTTGTCTTTGGCGATGCCGGTGCCTGTGGCAGCATCGGAAGCCGGTACCCGCTTGAGTTCTTTGTTTCCGTCCAGGTATTGAACCAACAAGACAGGGCGCTGATTTTTGCTGTTGTAGCCATTGCCCAGCAACACTGCCCAGCGGTTGTTGTTCAGGCGTGCGATTTGTGTGGTCCGTGCCTGGTTGACACTGTCGCGCACCGGTTTGGCGAGGATGCTGCCAATGTCTGCGTCTTCCTCCACCACCACAAGGCATTCCGCTTTTTCTGGTGCCGTAATACCTGTGCGGTTGCAGTCGGGTGCAACTTCATTTTTTCCGCGTGTACGGTCCGTTGCCACTATTTGTTTTGCTGTGGCCGTGGAGAACGTGGAAGGCTGGGTGACATCCAATACAAAATACCCCTTGCCGCCTGCGCCCAAGGTACCTACAAGGTGCGTTTGCCAATCTGCTGAAGTGCTGCCAGCGCCTACTTTGATGTCGCCCACCATGGGGGAGCCGTCGACATAGTATTCGTGGTTGTAATTCGGGTCGGCCAGCTTTTTCAAGTCGCCAATGATGCCGCGCGGAACGTACGCAAGTTTCTCGGTGCCATCCACGGCAGAAAAACCATGCAGCATGCCGTCGTTTCCGCCCACGTACAGCATAGGGGTGCGCGTACCCAAGTCTGTAATGAATTCGCTGTACCCTGGCAAGGCGTAGTTGCTGGCAGGCCTGCCAGTAAACCAGATTTCAGAGTTAATGATGTCGCCCTGGCGGCTTTTGCGCTCGCGGAAAGGGCCGCTGACCGCAGGGGGCGGCTTGATTTCCAGTGTGCGATCTCCACGGATGAAGTTGAGGATGTTCTCCCCTTTGGTGGCCACGGTCGCGGTAGGGTCGGCGGTTTCTTTACCCAGAAGCGCTTTTTGTGCGGCGCTCAGATTGGATTCATCGGTTGCCCATTCGAACGAGGTGCCGCCCTTGAATTGCGTGCCGGTCCATTCGTCGCTCCAGCTTAGCACCAGGCGACTGGCGAGGCTGGGCAATTCGTCCAATCTGTCGGCCGTGGTCTTGCCTGCCCACGCAGTGGTAGGGTCCACGTAGTCATTGCACATTTTGGCTGGGTTAGCAACCGTGGGGCAAGGCCTAGGAGGAGGGGGTACCTTGGCAGCGGAGGCACTCACCCAGCCGCGCCAAAAATCTTTGGCGTTGTAGGCCGACGCGAAATTGCCTGCGTTACTGCGTGTGGTATTGAACCCGCTAGCGGTCGAACCAGCGCTAACCGTATCGGGCAGCGCCGCGCTTTCGTCGTTGATAACCCCAATGATTTCGCGAAATGCCTTCTCCAGGTCTTCACCTTTGTTGACGGCATAAAAACGCCCTCTGCCATTAAGAGCTGCATGCCACAAATCCAGCGCACGCTTATTTTCGTTATCCATCTCAGGCCAAGTCGAGGTGCCTGTAACAAAATTCGGGAAACTTCCGTCATACCCGAACGGAACCTTTTGCGTTGGAGCGACAATGGTAGATCCAGGCCAGGTTACTGCCTCATCGCTGAACCCAATGGTGTAGGTCACCATGTGGGGCCAAGTTGCGGGATTATATTTTGGGTTCCAGTATTTTCCCAAGGCTACGGTTTTTGCGCCGCTTGTAAATGACTCGGTAGCGGGCGCTTCGTCGTATGTTCTTGGCGTTTTGAGCTTGTCGGTATCTTTTAACTCAGCATCACTTTTAAGTGGTTTGGCCCAGCTAAAAAAAGCCCAGTCTGCTAATGTATTATAATTAGAAGTGCTCGTATCGCGATATAAAGCTGTTTGCTCTATTCCAGGAGCGGTTCCGCCGTATATTTTTCCGTCTTTAAGCGCTAAATTTGTGACGTTGTCTCGATAATTTAAATCTGGAACGGCAGTATCTGTCCCATTCCAACGACCATCGCTCATCACAATATTGTAATTGCGCCGACATCCGAGGTAGGGAGTGGCCGTGGTGCCCGGTACGGCGGCCCAGGGACTGTTAACGTTCAATGCGGAATCGCGAAGATATTTGTCTGCTTGCTGGAACAATAAATGAGATGGCGTGCCGTTTTGTGGCAATAGATAGTCTACAAAGGCGAGGAAATTTGCGCGGTGAGTAGTATCAAGTTGGCGAATGTAATTTTTTCGAGTGCTAGAGGTTGACCCAACGTCATTTGCTCCCGGAGTTTTCCCTTTCCCGGGATTGGCTCCGCTGCCATACCAGTAATTAAGGTCCTGATACCTATTAATAGAATTACCGTTGTTGTGCATGGCCTGCCAGCCCAGTCTAATTTTGTTGTCTGGAATCAAGGTGGTGTCACTGAATACTTGAGTTAAAGCGTATTTTAAAATATTCATGCGCCGGCTTCTTGCTGGCCATGTTCCGTCAGTATTCGGGGTCGTATTGTTGGTGGCGCTATTCGTAGTACCGCTGTCCAGGCGAAAACCCATACTCCCGGAATCGTCGATAGAAATAATCAGATTGGGCGCGACATAAGACGCTTTGGCCGTAGGCAGCGGCGGCTCTTGGGCCAAATCCAGTGCTT
>JBQMQB010000115.1:0-7234 GCA_052172715.1 Giesbergeria sp.
TTGCTGAAGCTGTTGATGCTGATGATGTCGTCGGCAATGGCCAGCGCGGTGTGACCGAACTGCTCTTCGTATGAGAGGCCGAGGTAGATTTCGTCAATCAACGTGATGCCGCCGTGCTGCTGCACCACGCCATGGATGCGGCGCAGTTCGTCTGGCGCGATCGAGGTGCCGGTGGGGTTGGAGGGGGACGCCAGCAACACGCCGCGTGTCTTTTTCGTCCACGCGGCGCGCACCTTCTCGGCGCTGAGCTGGTAGCGCTCCTCTGCGGTCGTAGGGATCAATACCGCCGTGCCCTCGGCTGCACTCACGAAGTGGCGGTTGCAGGGGTAGCTTGGGTCGGGCATGAGGATTTCGTCACCTGCCTCAACCAGGGCCAGGCAGGCCAGCTGCAGCGCAGCCGATGCCCCGGCCGTGACCACGATGCGACGCGCCGGCACATCGACGCCAAAACGCTCGGCGTACCAGCCGCTGATGCGCTCGCGCAATGCGGGCAGGCCAAGCGCCTGGGTGTACTGCGTGGTGCCATTGGCGATAGCGCGGGCCGCGGCTTCCTGCACCAGCGGCGGCGCGGTGAAATCGGGCTCGCCGATATTCAGGAAGATCATGGGCTCAGGGCCACCGGCCACGGCATGCGCCAGGGTCTGCGCCGCCTTGGCGACCTCCATCACGTAAAAGGGTTCGATGCGCTGCGCGCGTGTGGTAGTTCTCATGGCGCCTTGGCGGGTGCGCGGTGGCTGCCCTTGTCGTTGGCGACTTCTGCGGCGCGCAGCTGCGGCGCCAGGCCGCCGAGCACGCCGTTGACGTATTTGTAGCCGTCGGTCCCGCCAAAATCCTTGGCCAGCTCGATGTATTCGTTGAGCACCACGCGCCAAGGCACATCGAGGCAGTGCTGGAATTCGTAAGCGCCCATCCACATCACGGCGCGCTCAATGGGCGAAATTTCGGCGAGCTTGCGGTCGAGCAGCGGCACGATGAGTGCGTCGAGCTTGTCAGCGCTTTCGACGCAGCCATGCAAAAGCGCGTCGTAGTGCACTGAGTCGCATTTGTGAAACCCTGTGAGGTCGCGCGTGAAGCTGTCGATGGCGGCAGCTTCGTTGTGCCCGACCAGGTGCTGGTACAGCGCCTGGAGCGCGAACTCACGGGAGCGGCTGCGCGCTGATTTGGCCGAGGGGCGCCGCCCGCCGGTGTCGGCAGTGCCCTTGTGGGCCGGGGCGGTGTTGTCAGGGAGGGTGTCGCTCATTCGAGATATTCCAGCAGGTTTGCCATTTCCACCGCTACACGGGCGGCGTCGCGCCCCTTCTCGGTTTGGCGCGCAATCGCCTGTTCGAGATTTTCGGTGGTAAGAATGGCGTTGGCCACGGGCAGGTGATAGTCGAGCGCGATGCGAGAAACGCCCGCTCCCGACTCGTTAGCCACCAGCTCGAAATGGTAGGTTTCGCCGCGGATGATGCAGCCCAGCGCAATTAGCGCGTCGAATTCGTCCTGCTCGGCCAGCGCCTGCAGGGCGGTCGATATTTCCAGCGCGCCCGGCACGGTGACGTGGCGGATGTGTTTTTCCTGCACGCCGAGCGCCAGCAGTTCGGCGCGGCAGGCCTGGGCCAGCGCGTTGGTGATGCCTTCGTTAAAGCGTGCCTGCACCATGGCGATGTGCAGCTTGCTGCCGTCTTGCCTGTCTGCATTGCCTTTGTCTGCACCAAACATGTCTTATTCCTTTGGGATGTAACCCGTGATTTCGAGGCCATAGCCCGCCATGCTTGGCATGCGGCGCGGCTGGCCCATGAGCTGCATGCGCGCTACGCCGCATTCGCGCAGGATTTGCGCGCCAATGCCGTAGGTGCGCAGGTCCATGCGGCCACGCTCGGGGGCGTGGGCCGCGCGGGCGGTGCCATCGAACTGCGCCAGCAACTGCTCGGCGCTCTCGCCGCAGTTGAGCAGTACCGCCACGCCGCAGCCTTGGCGCGCGATGTAGGCCAGGCTGGTGTCGAGGCCCCAGGTGTGCATGGCGCGGTTGACTTCAAGCGCGTCGAGCACCGAGAGAGGCTCGTGCACGCGCACTGGAATCGAATCGCTCTCTTGCCACTGCCCGCGTACCAGGGCGATGTGCAGCGACTGGCTGGGCAGGTCGCGAAAGGCGTGGGCAGTGAACTCGCCGGCAGCCGTCTGCAGCGTGCGCGTGCCTACTTTTTGCACCAGCGATTCGGTGCGGCTGCGGTGTTCGATGAGATCGGCAATGGTGCCGATCTTGATGCCGTGCTCGGCGGCGAACACCTGCAGGTCGGGCAGGCGCGCCATGGTGCCGTCGTCTTTCATGATCTCGCAGATCACGGCAGCCGGGCTGCAGCCGGCCAGCGCAGACAGGTCGCAGCCGGCTTCGGTATGGCCGGCGCGCATCAGCACGCCGCCGTCCACCGCTTGCAGCGGGAAGATGTGGCCTGGTTGCACCAGGTCGCTCGCCGCGCTGCCTTTGGCCACTGCGACCTGCACGGTGCGTGCACGGTCGGCTGCGGAGATGCCGGTGGTCACGCCCTCGGCTGCTTCGATAGACACCGTGAATGCGGTGCTGTAGGCCGTGCCATTGCGCGCCGCCATGGGCGGGAGCTTCAAAAATTCGCAGCGTTCGCGCGTCAGCGTCAGGCAGACCAAACCCCGGCCAAAGCGCGCCATGAAGTTGATCGCCTCGGGCGTGACGTGGTCGGCGGCGAGGACGAGATCGCCCTCGTTTTCGCGGTCTTCCTCGTCCACGAGGATGACCATGCGACCGGCGCGCATTTCGGCAACGATCTCTTGTACCGGAGAAATGGGCGCGCTGACTGCAGCGGTGGCAGGAAGGGGAGCGTTCATCGAAAGCTTTCGGCAGAGGGGGCGTGGCGGTGCGCACCGCACGCTCACGGCAGGCCGGGCGCCAGGCCCGTCAGCCGATCCAAAGAACATGCGCTGCGGCGCTGCCGCAATCGGGCCGCAGGTTGCGACCGGGAAAACCCGTGATTTTACGGGAAGGTGGCTCTTAGGGCTCGCCTTGCTGCAGTTCCACGTCGCTTAAAGGGTAGGCCACGCAAGGCAGCACGCAGCCTGCCTGCATTTCTTCGGTGGTGATGCCTGGCCATTCAATGGTGTAGCGCACCTCGCCCGAGAGGAGCGTGCCTATGCAGGTGCGGCAGGTGCCGTTGCGACAGGAGCTGGGCCAGTCGATGCCGCCTTGCTCAATGGAGACAAGCAGCGGCTGCTCGGGCCAGGCGTCGCAGCTTGCGTCGTTGGGCCTGACGAGCGCAGTAAAAAAAGGGGCTACAGACGGCGTGGCAGTGGTGGTCATGCGAAATAGGGGAGAAATAGCGGGGAATTCAGACCGAGTGGCCAAACACCAGCAGCAGGTTGTTGGCGGGCATGGCGTGGCGCTCGTGCAGTTGCAGGCCAGCGGCACGGGCCTCTTGCTGGACTGCGCTGAGGCTGCGCAGCCCCCAGGCAGGGTTGCGCTCGCGCAGGCTGGCATCGAAGGCCAGGTTACCGGGAGCGGTTGCCACCCCGTCTTCCAGATACGGGCCGTAGGTGACAAGCAGGCCTCGCGGCGCCAAGTGCCGTGCGGCGCCCTGCATCAGCCCTGCGCAGCAGTCCCAGGGAGCGATGTGCAGCATGTTGGCGCAGTAGATCACGTCGAAGGGGTGCTCGAAGTCGGGTCCCTCGGCGGGCCAGCGTGCTGCGCGCACATCGAGCCGCACGGGCACTTGCACATTGGCGGCGCCTGCCTGCGCGGCCCACGCGGCGATGGAGCCAAAGCCTTCTGCCTGCCAATCGCTCGGCTGCCAGTGCCAGCCGGGCAGGGCTGCGGCGAATGCGGCGGCGTGCTGGCCGGTGCCGCTCGCGATCTCCAGCGCCTCGCCCGAGGCGCCGAGCAAGGCGCGTAGGCGCAGAAGAATGGGGGCGCTGTTGCGCTCGGCGGCAGGGCTGTGCTGGGGAGTAATCAAAATAGGCAGGAAAAATGGCTTTAACACCCTATAAACATGCGCTTAAAGCTATAAAAATAATAGCTTTCCGCCCTCCTGGAACCGCAACGTGACAGTGCCTGAGTGCTCAAAATTTGGGCGCTCTTGCCCAAATCCTTGCGCTGCGGCGACTTGCGCTGGCCATACAGGGTTTGTCCGTAGTTATCCCCAGGTTTGTCCAGCGCCAAGTGGGACAACTGGCATGCAGATCGCGTCGAGGTGATTGCTTAAAATTTAAGCGACTCTAGAAGTTTCTTTTTAAATCAATGGGTTGCCGCTGTCATACAGCCGCTCTCCCGACTTATCCACACGATTGTCCAGATTTTTCGGGGACAAGACAGACAGGCTTAGGGCGCTACGGTAACGCCCTTCCAGAACGCCACATGGCCTCGTATCTGCTCGGCTTCTGGCTTTGGATCGGCGTAGGTCCAGGCGGCGTCGGGGTTCATTTCGCCATCCACCAGCAGCGAGAAATACGTCGCCTGGCCTTTCCAGGGACACATGGTCTTGTGGTTGCTGAACGCGAAATATTCCCGATTGAGAGCGCTCTCGGGGAAGTAGTGGTTTCCTTCCACGACGACGGTGTCGTCGCTCTCGGCGACGGTGAGGCCATTCCAGACTGCTTTCATGGTGCTTCCTTGGTGGCAGCGCGGGGCTGCGCGGGTGCAAATGGGTTCGGTAGGTGGACGAGTGCCCTCCCCGGCGTGCTTGGGACTGCGGCCAGAATAGCCGCATGGTGGCATTCTCCCGATTATTCCAAAGCTGGGGCCACTGAGTACCGCGCTCAAGGCGCTATGCGGCGGTGCTCCTCTTTGCGGGCAAGGGCCCGCGGCGTCGTCCCCCCTTGCCTGACACCTCGATCACGGCACTGGCAGTGCACATTCAACTTCCGTTTTTAGGCTCAGTCAAACAGCGAGTCGAAGCCAAATTCTGGATAAAAGCGGCGCTCCCGGTAGAGCAGCCGCGTAGGGCCGGGCATGGCACGCTCGCGGACCGCATGGTGGGTGTCGCCTGGGTAGCAGATGACGCGCGTGCCCGCGTCTTCATACGCCTCGGGCAGGATGGTCGGTGGGCGCTGGCGGCTTGCCGCTTCGAGCACTTGGTTCACGCTGGCGTGCCGTGCCAGGTGCGCCAGCGTCATGATCTGCGGCGGCGCTAGGTCGATCGCACCATCGCGATACTGCTCCAGCGCGGTGCGCGGCGCCACCCACAGGGTGTCTACCGTCTCCTCGTCGTCGTGCCGGGCAGTCTGCCCTTGGGGCGCGCGAGCCACGAAAAACCGGGTGTCGAAGCGTCGGCTGGAAAGGCTGGGGGCAAGTGGCGTGATCCAGCGCGACCAAGGCGTCAGCGCGCGCGTTTGCAGCCGCAGGGCCATGCTCTGCAGCATGTGGGTGAAAGGCTCGCCGCCGCGCAAGCGCGCGCGGGCGTCGTGCACATTCAGCGCTGCATGCGTTTTAAGCGATTCGGCGAGCAACAGGCCACACTCCTCTAACGCCTCGCGCAGCGCCGCGACATACAGGGCCGCAGCGCGGGCGGGCGGCGTGTCTGGCTCGCCCAGCGCACCGGCGAGTGTCTGGACAGGCTGGTCCAGTTGCTGCGTGCCATCGTCCCAGTGGTCTTCGGCGTCGAGCTTGCCTCCGGGAAACACATACACACCGGCCATGCTGGAAGCTTTGGCATTGCGCCGTAGCAGCAGCACCTGCATGCCTGCGGGTGCGTCTTGCAGCAGCACAATGCTGGCCGAATCGCGCGGGGTTTCCTGGTTGGTGGGTGAAGCGGCCTGCATAAAAAAAGCGCGAAAACGCAGAGTCTCGCACGGCAACCGCCGATTGGTACCGGGCCGCTAAAGTACTGGGCAACCGAAATTTGTTCAGGAGTTGGAAAATGCAATTGGATTTCAAGGGCCGTGTGGCCATCGTGACTGGTGCCGGCGGCGGTTTGGGGCGGGCACATGCCTTGGCGCTGGCAGCGCGGGGTGCGCGCGTGCTGATCAATGATTTGGGCGGCGGCGTGCACGGTGAAGCCGGTTCGGCGAGTGCGGCGCAAAAGGTGGTGGATGAGATTCGGGCTGCCGGAGGCGAGGCGCTGGCCAACGGCGCCTCGGTCACCGACTTCGCTGCCGTGCAGGCCATGGTGCAGCAGGCAGTCGATGCCTGGGGCCGGGTGGATGTGCTGGTGAACAACGCGGGCATCCTTCGCGACAAAAGCTTTGGCAAGATGGACATGGCCGACTTTCGCACCGTGCTCGATGTGCACCTGATGGGCGCTGTGCACTGCTGCAAAGCGGTCTGGCCGCATATGCTGGCGCAGGAATACGGTCGCATCGTGATGACAACTTCGTCCACGGGTCTGTACGGAAATTTTGGGCAGAGCAACTACGGCGCCGCCAAGCTGGCGCTGGTGGGGCTGATGCAGACACTGGCCCTCGAAGGAGCCAAGCACCACATCCACGTCAACGCGCTGGCGCCCACCGCTGCTACGCGCATGACCGAAGGGCTGATGCCCGCCCAAGTGCTGGCCATGCTGGAACCCGAGGCGGTGGTTCCGGCCATGCTGGTGCTGGCGCATGAAAGTGCCCCCAGCCGCACCATTCTGTGCGCCGGTGCCGGCGGTTTTGAGGCTGCGCACATCACCATGACGCAGGGTATTTACCTCGGTACTGGGCCGGACGTTCCCGAGCAGCTCGCCGCCCGCCTGGCCGAAGTGACCGCAAGTGAGGGCGAACAGGTGCCGCCCAATGGAGGCGCGCAAGGTGCGTTCGAAGTGCAGAAGGCCATGGCTGCGCACCGCTGATATCGCAGGGAGTCGGCGCGGTCGGATTTCCCTGCGCTGTGCACGGCCGCGGGCCGCGTGCTAAGTTCCACGAACCAAAAACACGCCAATGGCAAGCAATTCATGAGCTCCCTGCAGGACACCCTCCGTGCGCAGCCCCTCCTTGGCATCCGCCGCGGCATTGAAAAAGAGGGCTTGCGCGTGCTGCCTGCGGGCGATCTGGCGCTCACGCCGCACCCCGCCACGCTGGGCTCGGCGCTGACGCACCCCTACATCACCACCGACTACAGCGAGTCCCAGATTGAGTTGGTGACGGGCGCGCACCTTGCCATCGACGACTGTCTGGGTGAACTGACCCGCATCCACCAGTTCGTGCACCACACGCTGGCGGCGCAGGGAGATGAGCGCCTTTGGGCGTCAAGCATGCCCTGCCGCTTGCCTACCGACGAGACGATCCCGCTGGCGCGCTACGGCAGCTCCAACGT
>JBQMQB010000116.1:0-5859 GCA_052172715.1 Giesbergeria sp.
TGAACTGGAACTTCGATGACTTCTTTCTACGACGCGTTGGAAACCCGCGCACCGGCTGACCGCGAAGCAGCATTGCTCGCGGCCCTCCCGGGCCAGGTCGCGCATGCACGCAACCACGCACCGGCGTTTGCTGAAATTTTGGCCGACATCGCACCTGCCGATATCACCACACGCGCAGCACTGGCCCGTCTGCCCGTCACGCGCAAAAGCGAGCTGCTGGAGCGGCAGATCGCGCGGCGCGACCAGAACGTGTTTGGCGGTTTTTCGACCCAACCGTTCGGCGCCGGTATGCCGCGCGTGTTTTCTAGCCCCGGTCCCATGTATGAGCCAGAGGGCGCCCGGCCAGACTATTGGCGCATGGCGCGCGCCCTTTACGCCGCAGGATTCCGCTCTGGCGAGCTGGTGCACAACTGCTTTTCCTACCACTTCGTTCCAGCTGGTTCGATGATGGAATCGGGCGCCCTCGCCTTGGGGTGCACGGTATTCCCGGGAGGCACAGGCCAGACCGAACAGCAAGCGCAGGCCATTGCCGACATGCGGCCAGCAGGCTACATCGGCACGCCGAGCTTCCTCAAGCTCATTTTGGAAAAGGCGGCAGAGCTGAAGTTGCCTCTGCCAAGCCTGAAAAAGGCACTGCTGTCGGCCGAAGCCTTTCCCCCCTCGCTGCGCGACTGGCTGGCCGAACGCGGCGTGGCGGGCACGCAGTGCTACGGCACCGCCGACCTGGGTCTGATTGCCTATGAAACCGACGCCCGCGAAGGCCTGGTGCTGGATGAGGGCGTCATTGTCGAGATCGTGCGCCCTGGCACCGGTGACCCGGTCCCCGAAGGCGAAGTCGGCGAGTTGGTGGTCACCACCCTTAATCCCGACTATCCCCTGATCCGCTTTGGTACCGGTGATCTTTCTGCCGTGCTACCTGGCCAATGCCCCACAGGTCGCACCAACAACCGCATCAAGGGTTGGATGGGTCGTGCCGACCAGACCACCAAGGTCCGCGGTATGTTCGTGCACCCTGGCCAGATTGCTGCCGTGGCGGCGCGTTTTCCGCAGGTACTGCGCGCGCGACTCGTGGTCAGCGGCGAAATGGCCAACGACCAGATGCTGTTGCGGGTAGAGACCACCGAAACCTCGGGCGGGTTGGCCGAGCGCCTGCAGGATTCCTTGCGCGAGCTCACCAAGCTGCGAGGCGAAGTGGAACTTGTCGCGCCGGGCAGCTTGCCCAATGACGGCAAGGTGATCGAGGACGCGCGCAGCTACCGCTGATACGACTTTGCACCTCGCCCTCTGTTTGATTGCGAAGTCGTAGGGGTCAGACTCCCCAGACTACGTCGGCGTCTTCAGCGGCGCTGCGTCTGAGCATGTCCAAAAATGGTGCGGCGCGCTGGCGCAGCGTGACGCGGTCTTGAGTCTCGTCGTCCCGCTGCTGGGCAGAAACCGCGTCATCCTTCTCCTCTGCGGCGGCTGCGTTGCGCTCTTCGGCAGTCACGGCTGCCTCGATAGCGGCGATAGCGGCCGGGATTTGCGCCACGGTCACGATGCCCTGGAGGGCTGGTTCCTTGCCCATTATTTTCAAGATTTGACCGCCCTGGGCGTCGAGCATGATCAGATCAGCGGTGGCGCGGGATTTGAATTTGTAGAGCATGGCATCGGCCTGTAGTTGGGTGTGAACGGGTGAATTGATGAAAGAGCCAACCTCAACCTGAAGCAGACCACCATGCAGCAGGCATTGGCACGAACCAAACTTTAACTCGGCAAGGCTGCTGGCACGTATCTGTGCTGGGTTCAGCGAAGACCTGAATGGAGCAAAAGCCGCATCCCGAAAGACGCCGCCACTGCTCCGTGCAGCACCGAAGGTGCGCCTAATGGAAAATCTCGATTAAATGCCTTGCATCATATGCCGAGCTGCACTACACGCCACTCGCGTAGAGTTATGCAAGGCATCCTTAGATTCAATAAAGAAAATGGCAAAATTTTCCTGTGAGGTCATGCATTCAGGAGAACCACTCCCGGCCTGTCTGGGCAGATGGCTACGCAGGCTAGCGTCAGCGGATGAAGCGTCCGTTGGGCGCTACCAGCGTCAGTTCTACAAAGTTTGACGCGCTCTTTTCTGGGCCTGTCGCGCTGATGGAAAATCCTCCTAGATCGAGCTTGCGCAGCGACCAGGTGGCGTCAATGAACGCTGCCCGTGTGGGGTTTCGGCCTGCGCGCTGCAGTGCTTCAAGGAAAACGCGCGCATTGATGTAACCCTCCAGTGCCAAATGCGAGGGCTCGGCCGTGGCCCCCATAGCGGTCCAGGCTTGCTGAAAATCGCGCACCACCGGCACGATCTGGTTGGTCGGAAGGGGCACTACCTGCGTGATCGTCATGCCACGCCCGTTGTCGCCCAACGCCTTGATGTTGGCTGCCGTGCCCAGCACGGAAAGGGCGTACATGGTGACCCCTCGGCGAAGGGGATGAAATGCTTTGGCGAACTCCAATGCCGGTTTTCCTGCGAGACCTACGAGCACTGCCTCAGGGTTGGCATCGGCGAGCTTTTGCGCCGCCTTGACTGCGTCTGATGCGTCGTTTTCCACCGTGGCATCAATGGGTTTTGGTAGTTTCGCTGCGGCCACTGCCTGCAGGGCGCCGGTCAGCACTTCCTTGCCGAAAGCGTTGTTCTGCCAAGCGATGCCGATGCGTTTAATGTCCAGTGTCGCCAGGTGCTGCACGGCTTTTTCGGCTTCGTCTGCATAGCTGGCGCGGATATTGAATACATTGCGAGCGCCAGCTACGCGGCTGACCTGTCCGCCGGTGAACGGTGCAAATAGCGGAATGCCAGACTCAAGCACCTTGGGCAGCATGGCGCCTATCATGGGCGTGCCCATGCAATTGAACAGCGCAAAGCAGGCAGGGTCGGCAAGGAACTTGTCAATGTTGGCCAAGGACCGCGGAATCTCGTAGCCATCGTCGAGTGTGACCAGCTCGATCTTGCGACCATTGATGCCGCCGTGTGCGTTCGCTACTGCAAATGCCGCCAGTGCGCCTTGGTGCATGGCGGAACCCAAGTCGCCAAGTGGCCCGGTGAGCGCAGTGGACTGGCACAGTTTGAGGGGGGTTTCCTGAGCATGGGCCATAGAGAGGCCCAACCAGGGAAGGGTGAGTGCACACCCCAATAGGCGGCGACGAGGCAATCCGGCCAAGGCCGTATCGGCAGAGGCAAGTGGAGTGGTTTGGGACATGGCGAAACTCCCCGAAAAATGGATGGCAGCGCTAAGAGCTTGTCGAATTTGGAAATCACCAGCTCCAAGTCCGACAAGCTTCAAGCAAAGTGCCATCATGGTGCGGTACCCTGTCGAAATAGTGTCATTTTCACGACAATTGCTGTCGTGGTATTCCCTAACCTGGCCGCACATGACGCATGACCTTTCGCTTCACCGTCGCCGCCGCGCCCCTACGCCATCGGAGTTGCGCGGCATTCCTTGGCTGGGTCTTCTGGCATCGCAAGAGCGTGAGCGCGCCGTGGCTGCGCTGCTGGTTGGCGACGCCTTGCCAGGTGACTACGTGTGCCGCAACGGTCGAAACGTCACCTACTGGTTTGGCGTGGTCGAAGGTCTGCTCAAAATGAGCAACGACAACGCGGACGGCAGCACCATGACCTTTGCCGGTCTGCCTCCCGGCGGCTGGTTCGGTGAGGGAACAGCCGTCAAGCGTGAACCTTACCGTTACAACGTACAGGCGCTGCGCAAGAGCACCGTAGCGGGTCTGCACATCGATACCTTTCACTGGCTTCTGGACCATTCCATCGGTTTTAACCGCTTTGTCATGCACCAGCTGAACGAGCGGCTTGGCCAGTTCATCGCGGCACGCGAAATTGACCGTTTGGGCAACCTGAATGTGCGCGTGGCACGCAGTCTGGCGGCACTGTTCAACCCTGTGCTGTATCCCGGCGTCGGCGAAGTACTGCGCATCACACAGCAGGAGCTGGCGTACTTGGTGGGGCTCTCGCGCCAGAGGGTGAACGAGGCCCTGGCTGCACTTCAGACGCAGGGCGCGATCCGGGTGGAATATGGGGGGCTTCGTGTGCTGGACCTGCTGGCCTTGCGCTCAAGCCAATTTCGGTAGACGGCAGACGCAGGCATGCTGGCGCGATGTGGCGCGATGTGGCGCGCTTACTGGCGTGTGAAGGCTGCCTGACTCTGCCGCAAGCTGATTCGCGCAGTCATGGGTTGCGCAAGGGCGGACGCATTCGGAGTGCCGGTGTCGCCCACAGACTCGTCACGGTTCAGACGAAATGTCGCCACCAGACGGGTGAGGCGCCCTGCCTGGTCCCGCAGACTGGCGGCGGCGGCCGAGCCCTCTTCGACGAGTGCCGCGTTTTGCTGTGTCATTTGCTCCAGTTCGCTCATTGACTGGCTTAGATGGTCGATGCGCTCGCTTTGGTCTCGTGTGGCCACCGTCATTTCGCCCATGATGTCGGAGACGCTGCGCACCGACAGCACCAGCTCACCAATGGTGTTGCCTGAGTGGTTCACAAGCGCGCTGCCCCGTTCGACTTGGTCTACGCTGGCGCCGATCAGGGCCTTGATTTCGCGTGCGGCTGTGGCTGATCGGCCTGCAAGACTGCGGACTTCACTGGCGACGACTGCAAAGCCTCGTCCCTGCTCGCCGGCGCGGGCAGCTTCCACCGCCGCATTGAGCGCCAAGATGTTGGTTTGAAAGGCAATGCCGTCTATCACGCTGATGATGTCGGCGATCTTTTTGGAGCTGGCGCTAATGGCGTCCATGGTGCGGACCACTTGCGATACCTCGTCGCCCCCACGTGTTGCCGCCCCTGACGCGGTGGCCGCCAGTTCGTTAGCCTGGCGTGCTGAGTCTGCGCTGCGCTGCACCGTGCTGGTGAGGTCGGTCAGTGCAGATGCTGCGAACTGGAGGTGGTGCGATGCTTGCTCGGTTCGCTCGCTCAAGTTCAGGTTGCCAGAAGCCACTTCCGAGCTTGCGACCAAGATATGGTTTGCCGTCTCGCCAATGTCTCCCACCAGCCCGCGCAGCCGTGCCTGCATGGCAGCGATGGCTTCAAGCAAACGGCCTGTTTCGTCGTGGATTCGCACCTCCACTTTGGAGGTCAAATCGCCCTGCGCGATGCGTTCCGCAACCACCACCGCGCGATGCAGTGGCTGTGTAATACCAATGGTGGTTCGCCAGGCAATTAGAGTGCCCGATGCAATCGCCAACAGCAAAAGTGCCGCAATCGCTATTCGGGCTCGACTCTGGGTGAGCTCCGCATCGGCGGCTGCCTGTGAGCCGAGTTTGTTTTGCAGCGCTACAAACTCACTGAGTTTGGCGCGCCAGGCCTTTTCTATCGGAGCCACGCGCGTCATCAGCCCCAGGGTTGCAGACACGGTGTCGCCATCGTCGGCGGCCTTCATTTCGGTGTCGAACTGAGGCAAGGCTTTGGTTGCCAGCGCAATGACTTCGTCAAAAAGCCTGGCCTCTTCTGCTGTCGCTGAGGGCGACTGCATCAAGGACGCCAAATCAGTTTGCTGCAGTGCATAGCGTTTGGCTGTTTCAGTCGCAGCCTGCAGTTGCTCGCCAGATTGCTTGGCATCAATGTCGTTGAGCATGACGGCGGAGCGTGCTTGCAGACCAAGTGAGCTTACGGTGTCGAGCATGGCATTGACCAGTTTCATCTTTAGCGCGCCCTCGGTGGTGATCTGGTGCATTTGCCGACGCACCTGTTCCCCCGACCATTGACCTAGCGCTGCCACCGCAACAATCAAGAGCAACATGCAGCCAAAGCCCAGGCGCAAGCGATTGGAAAGAGACATGGAGCGCGGAGACGCAGAGGCTTTCATGGAGTTCCTTGATGGACTGACATCTGTG
>JBQMQB010000116.1:5959-7179 GCA_052172715.1 Giesbergeria sp.
CCGGCCTGCGCTAGTATGGTTGTCGATTTTCCTGTTTCTTTTTTCGCCCCACAATTGCTGATGGCCGAACCTCGCCCACCGCGCTTTGCGCCCGAATCTGTACCTGAGCATGCGCCCACTGCGGCGCGTGCCCCCCGCCCGCTGTTGCGTCGACCGACTGTGGCTGCGCCTGTTCTTGCCGCCGAGCGAAAGCTTGCGCCGAAGCCCGCCCCGCGCCCTGCGACGGCCTCAGGTGCTGGCCCAGTGCCAGACGGCGTACGGCTGAACAAACGCCTGGCCGAGCTGGGCCTTTGCTCGCGCCGGGAGGCCGATGAGTGGATTGCGCATGGCTGGGTGTACGTCAATGGGGCCGTGGCCGAGATGGGCGTGCGCGTCACTCCGCAAGACCGGGTGACGGTCGAGCGCGCGGCGCAGCGCCTGCAGGACAGCCGGGTGACCATTCTGTTGAACAAACCCATGGGCTACGTGTCTGGCCAGGCAGAAGATGGCCACGAACCGGCGGCAGCGCTCATCAATCCCCGTAGCCACTGGCGTGAAGATCCGGGCAGCCTGCGCTTTACGCCACCCCACCTGCGCGGTCTGGCGCCGGCTGGGCGACTTGACATCGACTCGATCGGACTACTGGTGCTGACACAGGACGGGCGCGTGGCACGCCAGCTCATCGGTGAGGATTCCACCATCGACAAGGAGTATTTGGTGCGTGTGGTCTACGAAGGCCTTGGCGCTGGGGCCTTACCGCGATCGGGCGAGCGCGCCCAGCCTTTGCAGGAAATCGATGAACGCGATCCCGTGCGCACCAACGTCCAGGCAGTGTTTCCAGAAGCGCTGCTGGAGCACTTACGCCATGGCTTGAGTCTGGACGGCCAGCCGCTTAAACCCGCCAAGGTGGATTGGCAGAACCCTGAGCAGCTGCGTTTCGTGCTGACCGAGGGTAAGAAGCGTCAAATTCGCCGCATGTGCGAGCAGGTGGGTCTCAAGGTGGTGGGCCTTAAACGTATCCGCATCGGCCGTGTCACACTGGGCAATCTGCCCGTGGGACAGTGGCGCTACTTGGGTGCGCACGAGCATTTCTGAGGCGCGGCCCTTTACTTTGAGGCCGGTTTCGCACTTTTGGAGCATCCATGGCCTCTACGACCAAACCCAAGGCGGACAAGGCGGACAAGGCCGCCATGGCGGCCTTGCGGCACTTGCGTCCCTCTGACCTGCGCGGGGTGGCGCGC
>JBQMQB010000117.1:0-1417 GCA_052172715.1 Giesbergeria sp.
ACCTCGGTGTTGAACACCGTGGCGCGCAGCGACCAGGCGGGCGCCACCTGCCAGTCGGCACCCACTTCAAACGAGTTGGACGACTCGGGCTTGATGTTGCCGTTGCCCGCAAAGGTGTGCGGCCCTTCGGCGCCCACATAGTTGGGCGAGATCTGCTTGAGCGTGGGCGCCTTGAATGCGTGACCAAAACCACCTTTGACCACCAGCGCCGGGTTGGGCTCCCAGACCAAATAGGCGCGTGGGCTGACTTCGCTGCCAAAAATTTCGTGGTGGTCGGCGCGCAGGCCAGCGGTGAGCATCAGCGTGTCGGTCAAGGCGATTTCGTCCTGGGCGAACAAAGCTTTGTGCGCAGCGTCGTCCACGCCGCTTTTTAGGCCGGAGTTTTCCAGTGTTTCGCGGCGCCATTCGCCGCCCACGGTGACTTTGTGGGCGCCGAGCGCAAAGCTCGCGTGGCCGTCCATCACGTCGTCCACCATGTTTTGGGGCCGCGTGGGCGTGGCGCCGTTGCTGGCGCTGTTGACGATGTCGATCTCGCTGCGGTAAGCGCGCAGCTTGCCGCGCCAGCCGTTGAACTTGCCTTCCCAACCCACATGCGCCTGCGAGCGCTCGATGTCGTAGGTGCTGCGGTAGACCTTGCCACGGGAGTCGGTGTCGTACACCCGCTCTTCCTTCCCGCCACTCCAGCCCGCTTCCAGCGTTTGCTCGGGTGTCAAGGCAAAGCTTGCCGCCAGGCCGCCGTTCTTCGCGTGGTTGCCTTCGATTTCTGACAGCGTTGGTGTGCGGCGGTCGGCCACGGGTGCGCTGTGCGCCAGCTCGGCGTTGACACGCAGGGTTAAGCGCTCACCCACCGGGCCAGCGGCAAACACCGAGGTGGAGCCGGTCGGCTCGCCTTCGCTGGAGCTGGTGGGCGTGCTACCCGAAACGCCCACCGAACCGATCCACTTGTCCGTGGGTTTGCGGGTAATGAGATTGATGACGCCGCCCAGCGCCTCGGAACCATACAGCGCCGACATTGGGCCGCGGATGATTTCAATGCGCTCTACTGCCGACATGGGCAGCCAGCCGTATTGGTAGTCCGAGTGGCCCACCACGTCGTCCGACGCGCTGATGCGCCGCCCGTCGATGAGCGTGAGCGTGTGCTTGCCCTCCAGCCCGCGCAGTGCCAGTGTTTTGCGCCCGCCCACCTGGCGCGGCGACAGCGTCAGGCCGGGGGCGCCGCGCACGGCGTCTAGCAGGTCAGAGGCATTGCGGGCGGCCAGCTCTTGGCGGTTGATCACCGTGACGCTGGCGGGCGCCGTGCGGGCGTCCTGCTCGGTGAGGGTGGCGGTCACGGTCACTGCGGGCAGCGATGCAGCGGGGGCCTGCGCGACCTGCTGGACCGCGGTTGTCTGCGCATTGGCTGTGTCTGTGCCAGACG
>JBQMQB010000117.1:1517-7167 GCA_052172715.1 Giesbergeria sp.
CCGACCAGCGCCGGGTTGCGCGCGATCAGCTGCTCAAAGAAGAACTCCAGCTCGGGCCGTGCGGCAGCGGCGGACACAGCATCGAGCTGGCTCACGGCAATGGCGTCGGCCACTGCCTCGGGGGTGAGCAGGTTGATGTGCTTGGCCATCATGGCGCCGCAATCGAGCGGGTGGGCACGGCACCAAGCAAGCGAATTGTCATAGGCCTGCGCCACGGCCAGCAGCACGTCCGGCTGCTGGCGCACGGCGCCCACAGCAGCAATGCCGGCCTGCGGCAAGTGCGACTTGCGCTTAAACCAATGCCCCCATTCCTGCTGCAAATCGGCGCCACGGTGCAGCTCAGGCGCAATCAGGTCAATGGGAAAAGATTTCGTCTTGCGCAGTGCCAGCGATACGGCCGGTTCGGCCAGCAGCGCATGCGAGACACGCCGCGTGATGAGCAGTTGCATGGCTTCCATGGGCGTAGGCACGTAGCGAATGCGGAAATCCTTCTGCACATCGAGCCCCTGTTTTGCGGCCAACAGCTGCAGCACGATGTCGGGCATGTCACCCCGAAAGGGCACGGCGATTTCTTCGCCTTTGTAGTCGGCCAAAGTTTTGCGCTGGCCATCCCGTGTGACGATCCACAGCGCGCCCCAGGTAGAGATGTTGAGCAGCGTCACACCGGCACCCCGGTTGAACAAGTTGGCTGCCACGTTGCTGGGCATGGCCAGTATGTCGGCCTTGTCTCCCATCGCCATCATGCGCAGCTGGTCGGGGTCGCGCCATGCAACAAAGCTGGTGCGCCCGGCGACGCTGGCCAGCGCATTGGTCTCAGCCATGTGAATCAAAGGTGCCGAGACGATGGCTGGGGGCCCCGACAGAGTGATGCTCTCGCGCAAAGGCGCCGCCCGCAACGTGAAAGGTAGACTGGACGCTGCCAACGCCGTCAGCACCTGACGACGGGAAAGACCAGAGAAAACAGCAGCATTCAGCATGGCAGTGCCCTTTAAAACTGGTAGCTCAAGCCCGCCGTGAAACTGCGCCCCAAGCCTTGCAAGAAGCCCGGTTGCGCAGCAGTGGCACGGTTGCGGATGGCGTAGGCACTGGCGTAGCGCCGGTCGGTGACGTTGTCGGCCTGCACATAGACCGCCAAAGGTCCATCGCGCCACTCGAGCTTGAGGCCCAGCAGCGCATAGGCGTCCTGCTCGGCACCCGGGGTGTTGGCGTGATCGGTAGGGGTGCTGACCGGCATCCAGCGCACATTGGGGCCAAAGCGCCAGGCGCCCATGCGGTACAGCACCTCGGCATTGATCAGCTGGCGCGGCACGCCGGCAATCTGTTTGCCTGCGTATTCGCCACCGCGGAAACGGAAGTCGCTGTATGTCCAACTGGCGCGGTAGTCCAGCGCCCCCACACCCATAGTCTGGCTGCCCGAGAGGCCCAGTTCCACACCCTGGTGGCGCGTGCCGCCCTGGTAGTTGTAGGTGCCGACCTTGATGCCATTGGCGTCGGTCGTGGAGATGAGCTCGTCGTCCAGCACACTGCGGTACACAGCCGCTGTCCAGTGCAAGGCACTGGCGCCCTCCCCCCATTGGCCGGCGCCGCCAACCTCCAACGTGGTGGCGCGCTGCATTTTCAGGCGCACCAGTTCGGCCTGGGCCTTGGCTGGGCTGTTGGGCGCTACGGTGGCGCTGACGATTTCCCAGAAGGTAGGCGCCTCCTGGCTGCGGCTCGCGTTGGCCCACAGGCGTGTGGTGGGTGTGGCAGCCCAGTTCACACCAATTTTTGGGGTGGCAAAGCTCCAATCCTGATCCAACTGGGCCCCAGAGTCGCGGCTTTGCGCGTCGCGTGTGATATAGCTCCATTGCATGCTCCCCAGCAGCGTCCAGTCGGGCGCCAGGCGCCAATCCACTGCCGCCAACGCCTGCAAGTTTTGTGCGCCAAGGTCGTAACTGCCAAAGCGCTGCATCTGCTGGCCGTTGACGGGGTTGGTGGCGTACAAGTCGCGCTGCATGGCGCTGTCGGCCCACGACAGGGCCGTGCGCCAGCCCAGCGCGCCAACGCTGCCTGAAGGACGCCCGTTGGCTTGCCACTGCACACCCGTGGTACGGCTGCTCGTAACCGTGTGGCTGGTCATGTTGTTGAACAGGTCGTCGGTGTCCTGCCAGTACACACCCACCTCCTGGCGCAGCGTGTCGTTGCCCCAGCGCGAGCGGTTGGCCAGGCGCAGTTGCGTGGCAGCGCGGCGTGGGTCGCGGTGGTAGACGTTGAGCAGCTTGTCTTGCGGTGTATTGCCGTCGCCCATGACACCGCGCGGGTCGGAGTAGATGCGGTCTTTGGGCACCACGTTGGGAATATGAAAAGCCAGGTCGGTCCAGGTCAAATACGTGCGGTTCTCAAAACCGCCCTCGCCTTGAAAGCCCACGTTGGCCTGCAAGCTGTCGCGGCGCGAATCCGAATGGTGGCGGTAGCCGTCGTAGCGATCGCTGCTGACGGACACGCGCGCATCGAACCGCTCACCCACTGCGCCCACAGCCGCTTGCGCGCCGCGTCGGCCGAAGCTCCCGCCCTCCAAGCGCACACGGCCGCGCTCGTCGGCACCGGTGAGCGAGACAAAATCAAGCTCACCACCCAGTGTGGTGGCGCCAGGCGACCTGGCGTTTGCACCGCGCAGCGCGCTAATGAAGGCGGCATTGCGTGGCTCGATCAGGCCAATGATGAAAGAACCATCGGCCTCGTTGAGCGGCAGGCCGTCTTGCAACAACAGCACGCCACGGTTCACCGGGTTGCTTTGAATGCCCGAGCCACGAATCCCCAGGCGCGGTTGGTCGGTACCGCCAAAGAAGTCCTGCATCACGATGCCGGGCTGGTAGTCAAGCGCATCCTGCAGCGTGGCGAGGCGCGCCTCTTTCTGCGGCTCAGCCAAGTTGGTGCCACCAGGCACCTGCGCGAGCTTCTTGCGCTCGGCCTGCACGGTGGCAGCGAGCGGGAGCTTGGCGCTGTCGCGGCTGGCTTTTACGGTAACAGGGGGCAAGGTGGTAGCGGATTGGGCCAACGCTGAGAAGGAAGCAAAGGCAGTAGCGCCAGCAAGGCCGCCCAACCATAGGTGCCGCAAAAGAACAGTTTGATTCATATTGAGAGTGATTCGCGTTTGCATCAATTATGTCGGATTTTGGATGCCCACTTTGCTGGCACTCATCAAACTTTTTGTTTCACCGCTGTTTTGCAAGGCTTGAACGCCCTGACTGAGCAGGCGTGGCAAATGGGACAATGGTTGCACTTGCCCGCGCGTGGGGGCTTGGTGCCTACCGTGCCCGGAGGACCATTTTTTCAGCCGATGATTTCCCAGTAAGGCGGGCTTCTAATGACCGCCTCCGATCCACCCTTTTGCCTCGGCCCATCAGCCTGCTTCCCGAGACACCATGCAAATTGCTACCTGGAACGTCAACTCTCTCAACGTACGCCTGCCCCAAGTGCTGGACTGGCTGGCCGCCAACCCGGTCGATGCGCTGTGCCTGCAAGAGCTCAAACTCACCGACGATAAGTTTCCCCACGAAGCGCTGCGCGAGGTGGGCTACGAAGCCGCTGCGTTTGGGCAGAAGACCTACAACGGCGTGGCCATCCTCAGCCGCAGCCCGCTGCGCGATGTGGTGCGCAACGTGCCTGGTTCGCAAGACACGCAAGCGCGCGTCATAGCCGGAACGCTGGACACGCCCGACGGTGCGCTGCGCCTGGTGAATGGCTACTTTGTGAATGGTCAGGCGCCTGACAGTGAAAAATTCGCCTACAAAATGCAGTGGCTGCAGGAACTGCAAGACTGGCTGCGCACCGAGCTGGCAGCACACCCCCGCCTCGTACTGGTGGGCGATTTCAACGTAGCCCCAGAAGACCGCGATTCCTACGACCCTGTCGGCTTGGCCGGCAGCATCCACCACACACCAGAAGAGCGTGCGCATTTCCAGGCTCTGCTGGAGATGGGACTGACAGACGCCTACCGCCTGTTTGACCAGCCCGAGAAAAGCTATTCCTGGTGGGACTACCGCATGCTGGGGTTCCAAAAAAACCGGGGCTTGCGCATTGACCATATCCTCGTGAGCAAGGCGCTCTGCCCCAGGGTACGCGCCTGCACCATCGACCGCGCGCCGCGCAAAAACCCACAGCCCAGCGACCATGCACCCGTGGTCGTCATCCTGGAACCTTGAAATGGTGGTGACGCTGACCGCCGCCCTCCTGGCAGTTGCTCTGGGCACGGCCTTGTGGCTGCGTCCCTGGCACATGCTGCGTGGTGGCGCACTGGTATCGCCGTTGCTGGCAAGCCTGGTGGTGCTGCCTTGGCTGTGGGCCTTGCCCTGGATGCACACCATGCCGCTGCAGCTGCACTGGTCTTTCGCGTGCCTAGTGCTGCTGATGCTGGGCTGGCCACTGGCCGTTCCCACGCTGTGCGCGGTTGCCACATTGGCGGGTCTGCTGGGTGGTCAGAGTTGGGAGGTGGTGGTTTTGCTGGCTTTCTGGCGCGGCGTGTTGCCTGCAACCCTGGCGCTGGGGCTCGGCGGACTGATTCGGCGGCTGATCGGCCCGCACTTGTTCGTCTATGTGCTGGGGCGAGGGTTTCTGGGCGCAGCGGTGTGCCTGTTCGCTGGAAGCGCCATGCTGCATTGGCTCACTCCCGCCCTGCCAGGGTTGGAGCAGTCACGAGACCAAAATCTGGCCTTGGTTGCACACTGGCTGACGGCCTGGGGCGACGCCTTCATCACCGGCATGCTCACCGCCATCTTCGTTGCGTTCAAACCGTCCTGGCTCGCTACTTGGTCGGACACCTTGTATTTGCCCAAACCCTGACTATTCCATGAAAACTGCGTATGAGTTTGCTCCTGGCATCGTGCTTCAAAGCACCGATGCGCCTTTGCGCCTAGCCGATTTCCGTCTGATCGCCTTCGACATGGACTCCACCCTGATCAACATCGAATGCGTGGACGAAATTGCCGATGCCGCGGGCCGCAAGGCCGAAGTGGCAGCGATTACCGAAGCCGCGATGCAGGGCGTGATTACCGACTACAAAGAAAGCCTGCGCCAACGCGTCGCGCTGCTCAAGGGCGTACCAATAGGCCACCTGGAGCAGGTCTATACCGAACGCCTGCGGTTCAATCCGGGTGCAGCGCAGTTGGTGGCCACGGCCAAGGCCGCCGGGCTGGAGACCTTGCTGGTCTCTGGCGGCTTCACTTTCTTTTCGGACCGCGTTCGTGCGGGTCTGGGCATCGACTTTGCAAGGTCCAATCAGCTTGAAGTGCGCGATGGGGTGCTGACAGGGCGCATGCTGGACCAATGCTGGGGCGATATCTGCGACGGCGCAGAAAAGCGTCGCACCCTGCTTGAGCTGGCCTCACTGATGGGCATTTCACCCGCACAAACGATTGCGGTGGGCGACGGTGCCAACGATCTACCGATGATGCAAGCAGCGGGCCTTTCCGTGGCTTACCACGCCAAACCCGCGGTGCGCGCCCATGCGCAGGTCGCAATCAACCAAGGCGGGCTGGACCGTTTGCTGGAAGTGGTGCTGCCTACTTCTTAGGCGCCTTAGGCGGAACCATCGACACCACTGACGAGAGCTCTGGCGCTTCGCGTTTTGGCAAGCCTGGCACCAACCGTATTACGGAAGAGCCTTGCTCTA
>JBQMQB010000118.1:0-7131 GCA_052172715.1 Giesbergeria sp.
TTTGGTCGGCGGAACCGCTTGTTTGTCCCCTTCCTGCCCCCACTCAGCCCAGTCTTCCCCGAATAGCTCTGCAGGGTGCTGCGTGCGGTCAGAGCCGTTGCCGCAGCGCATGTCTTTCGTTGGACAATACAGGTCGCAGCCCCAGCACACTCGCTCAGGGTGTTGGGGTGCGTTGGGAAATTTCTTTGCTGCCATGGCTTGCGTTCAGTGGCACTGAACTTGGTTGACGGTACCTCGTCAATGCTACGCCGACCTACACTTCCCGAACCGGCGTTGCTGTGCAAAACTTGGTCTCAGGCACCTCGAATTCCCATTCATTTTGCGGTACCTTCGCCGGTTCTACCGACAAAGGCCAGAAATGACATTGGGACAATTTGCATACGCCGCCAACGGCAACCGCTTTCTGGCCGCTCCCGAATTGCAGGGTCAGCCGTTTGCCGTGGCAGGTGTTCCGTTTGATGGCGCGGTAACCAACCGACCGGGTGCGCGTTTCGGCCCCCAGGAAATTCGCCGCGCCTCGCTCATGCTGTGCGATGGTCTGCACCCCGTGTTCAACGTATCGCCGCTGGGCGTGCTCGGTGATGCGTTTGACATGGCACTGCCCAATGCGTCGCCCCTTGCAGTGGTGCGCGCAGAAATTGAACGGCAAGCGGCCAGTCTGATGGCGGAGCACCATTGCGTCTTTATTGGTGGCGACCATTCGGTCACCCTGCCCTTGCTGCGAGCAGCCCGTGCTCGCCATGGCGAGCTGGCCCTGATCCATTTCGATGCGCATTGCGACACTTGGGAAGACCATTTTGGCGAACCTTCGGGCCATGGAACCTGGACTTATGAAGCGATCCAGGAGGGGCTGGTCAGCCCGGCCCACACGGTACAGATCGGCCTGCGTTCCAGCGGTGCGCGCAGCGCCCGGGAGTATGTGCAAGACCAAGGCGGCCTGATATTCACGGCCCGTGCGCTGCGGGGCAAAGACGGCGACCTGTTGCAGCCGTTTGTGCAGGCGATCAAATCGCGCATCGGTGAGCGGCCCTGTTACCTCACGCTGGACATCGACTGCCTGGACCCCGCCTTTGCCCCAGGCACCGGCACGCCGGAGCCTGGCGGCATGAGCAGTTCGCAGGTGCTGACTTTTTTGGAAGAACTGGCACCGTTGAACCTGATCGGCATGGACTGCGTGGAGGTTGCCCCGGCCTATGACCACGCAGAGCTGACCAGCAATGCAGCGGCCACTTTTATCTGGACCTATCTGTGCGGCCAAGTGGCCAAGATGGTGTCTCCCCGCATTTGAAGAAAGACCCGCCCGATGTTGCTTGACTCCGATACCCAGCTGAATCAGAAAAGCTACTACGAAGCCAGCGTGCAACGCCCGTCTGCAGCGCCGCCTTTGCAAGGTGCGTTGCAGGCCGACGTGGTGGTGGTGGGCGCCGGGTTTGCCGGCTTGTCCTCTGCCATTGAGCTGGCCCAGCGCGGCTACAAAGTGGTGGTGCTTGAAGCGGACCGCGTGTGCAGCGGCGCCTCGGGGCGCAACGGCGGGCAGGCCATTGTGGGCTTTGCCAGCGGCCAGGAACCGTTTGAACAGCAATTGGGCGCTGCGCAGGCCAGGCAGGCATGGGACATGTCGGTCGCCGCGATTGACCTCATGGACGCACGCATTGCGCAGTTTCAAATCGACTGCGATCTGGTGCACGGTTACCTGTACGTAGCCGATTCGGCGCGCAAGGCCCGTGCGCTGGAGGACGAGATGCAGGCGCTGCAAAACACCTACGGAGTTTCTGTGGATTTTTCCAGCGGGGCGCAAACCCGGCGACACATCGACAGCCCCTTGTATTGCGCTGCGGCGTTTGAGAACAAATCGGGCCACCTGCATCCGCTCAAATATGGTCTGGGACTGGCGCGTGCGGCCGAATCATTGGGGGTGCAAATTTTTGAATACTCCCCAGTGTTGGAGCTGCGCCGTGGGCCGAGCCTAAGTGCCGTCACAGCCGCCGGCTCCGTGACCGCCCAGTTTGGCGTGCTGGCCGGCAATTGCACGCTGGGCGAGTACGGCCCCAACATTGCCCCTGAAATCGCGCCGCGCATCATGCCGGTGGGAACCTACATCATTGGTACGGCTCCGGTGGAGCCAGCTTTGTGTCATAGCCTGATCCCCAGCAACGCGGCGGTGTGTGACAACAACTTCATCCTCGACTACTTCCGCTTCAGCGCCGACCACCGCATGTTGTTTGGTGGTCGGGTGAGTTATTCGGCACGGACGCCAGCCCATTTGCAGGCCCGTATGGCCAAGCGCATGGGCAATGTCTTTCCCGCGCTGCGCAATGTGCCGGTGGACTATGTGTGGGGCGGCTTTGTGGACATCAGCATGAACCGCACCCCAGACTTTGGCCGTTTGGGCGACAACCTGTACTACTTGCAAGGCTTTAGTGGCCACGGGGTGGCACTCACCGGGCTGGCCGGGCGCCTTGCAGCACAGGCTGTGGCCGGCCAGGCGGAGCAATTTGATATGTTTGCCAAGCTGCAACACCGAAAATTTCCCGGCGGGCCTATGTTGCGTACGCCGAGCTTGGTGCTGGGCATGCTCTACCACCGCTTGCGAGACGCGTTTTAAGCGACCGTTTCTCCTGCAACATGGCGCTGGATCTCTGCCAACACGGCTTGGGCCAGCACCGGGCCGTAGTGCTTGATTTCTGCCAAAGGCGCATAGCCGTAGCCGATAACCAGGCCTTTGGCATCCTGGCACTCTAGGCAGTAGGCCGACAGTGCTCGCACCGTCAAACCGAGCTTCGCCAAGGCCTGTGCCAGAGCTTTGTCGTCGACGGAATTGGGCAAACGCAGACACAGGTGCAGGCCTTGCTCGGCACCGGTGATACGGGCATGTTCTCCCAGGCAAGGTTGCAATGCTTCCAGGAGGCAGTGGCGCCGCTGTGCATAGCTGTGGCGGGCACGGCGCAAAGCAGTAGCAAAGTGCCCCAGCTCGATGAACTCTGCCAGTGCTGCCTGCAGCGGCATCTGGCCGGGGCGGTTAAGGTCGTAGTGCGCCTGCTTGAATGCTGCGACCAGGCGTTTGGGTACCACCAGGTATCCCAACTTCAGGCCTGGGTACAGCACTTTCGAAAACGAACCCAGGTACAGCACCCGTTCGTCCTGGTCCAGTCCGGCCAGCGAAGACAACGGACGGCCGCTGAAGCGAAATTCGCTGTCGTAGTCGTCTTCCAAAATCCAGGCGTTGTGGGTTTGGGCGATAGTCAGGAGTTGCTGTCTGCGCGTCAGCGCCATCACGGCCCCGGTCGGGTACTGGTGCGACGGTGTGGTGTAGATCAGCCGCGGGGGGTGTCTTTCATCAGCCTGCGTAGGCGCAATGCCATGCTCGTCCACACGAACCGGATGAATACTCAGGCCCGTGGCCATAAACGATTTGACTGCGCCCCAGTAGGCCGGATCTTCCAGCCATACCGTGTCACCATGGTCTGCCAGCAAATGGGCGCACAGCTCCAGTGACTGCTGCGTTCCACTGGTGATCAGAACCTGGTCCACCTCCAGTGGGACGCTGCGAAATACACGCAGATAGTCGGCCACAGCTCGGCGCAATGGGCCATAGCCCCCCGAGCTGCTGTAGTCCAGCATTTCGGGGTATGTCATGCGCCAGTGCTTGTTTTGCAGACGTTGCCACAGTGCCACGGGGAAGGCACTGAAGTCGGCAATACCGGGTGTGAACGGCTGGATCTCCAGTTGCGAGGCACAAAAGGTACTGGACAGAGTGGCCCCCCTGCGGGACAAATCTGCTACGGAATTGGCCGCTTTGGATACGCGGATACGCACTTGTGGCTTGGGTAGGTCGTCCTTCACGTAGGTGCCGCTCCCCACCCTGCTGACCAGATAGCCCTCGACGCTGAGCTGGCTCAATGCAGCAACCACGGTATTGCGGGAGAGCCGCAGGTCAGACGTTAATTCACGGCTGGAAGGCAGGCGCTCGCCCGCCGCCAACTTGCCATCGAGCATGGCCCACCGCAAGGCTTCGTACAACTGCCGGTGCAAAGGCATGTTGTCTTGTTGGCTGAAGCGGGCCATTGCGGTGACCAAGAGTTCTGACAGCATGGGCGTGTATTCCGAAAAGAATCCTCAGGGAAAAGTTGCACTGCAGCAAAGTGGCGCCTTGCTGTCGCCGCAACTGGCCCCTATGAAAAACCAATTCTCTCTGACAATGGCACAAAGAATACGGAGACAAGCATGAAAATGCCACCACGGTTGGTCTGGCTGCCTGCAGACCATCGGCTGCTGGGCTCGGACGACCAGAAGATGCCCTATTGGGTGCTGGGCGATAAGTACGCACGGGCCATCAAGGAACACGCACAGGCGGAGCCTGTTGTCTTTCCCCTGGCTAGTGCGAATGAAATCGCAGAGTTGCTGGCTTTGGTCGACGGTGTCATGCTTACCGGCTCGGCCTCAAACATTCACCCATCGCATTTTGGCGAGTCTGTCACGGACCCCAACTTGCCTCTGGACCACCAGCGTGACGCGCTGACGCTGGAGTTGGTCAAGGCCTGCGTAGCAAATGCTGTGCCTTTGCTGGGGGTATGTCGCGGCTTTCAGGAAATCAACGTAGCGCTGGGTGGCACCCTGCACCAGCAGGTGCATTCCGTCTCGGGAATGATGGACCACCGCGAACCCCCAAACGAACTGTATGCCGCGCAGTACGCGCAGCGTCATGAGGTGCGTTTGGAACCGGGCTGCGCATTCGCACAGTGGGCCGGAGCAGACACCGCACAAGTGAACTCCTTGCACGGACAAGGTGTCGGGCGGTTGGCGCAGGGCTTGCGCGCGTTGGCCCATGCCCCGGACGGTCTGGTGGAAGCCTTTGAAGTACAGGGCGCCAAAACATTTGCCTACGCAGTGCAATGGCACCCAGAATGGCGCACGGCCGAAACCCCCTTTTACCGCGCCATATTTACCGCATTCGGCGACGCTTGCCGTTCCCGCCAAGCCGCGCGAATGCCCACAATTTAATTTTCGTGCTGCATACGCAGCGAGGAGTGAGCGATGAACGATAAAAAAGCAATGAGCTTCAACGATTTGGAGCAGTGGCTTAACGAAAGACGGGTTACTGAGGTGGAATGCCTGGTCCCCGACTTGACCGGCGTGGCCCGCGGCAAGATTCTGCCCCGAGGCAAATTCACGGAAGACCGTGGCATGCGGCTACCGCAAGCAATTGTGGCCATGGGTGTGACGGGGGAATTCCCCGAAAGTGGCCCCTACTACGATGTGATCGACCCCACAGACAAAGACATGCAGTTGCGCCCCGACCCTTCTTCGGTGCGCATTGTTCCCTGGGCTGTCGACCCCACGGCGCAGGTGATTCACGATTGCTTCGACCACGACGGGAAACTCGTACCTTTTGCTCCCCGCAGCGTACTGCGCCGGGTGTGCGACCTGTTTGCCGCTGAAGGCCTGCAGCCCATCGTGGCGCCAGAGCTGGAGTTCTACCTCACCGCACGCAATACCGATCCAAACACGTTGCTGCGCCCCCCGGTAGGCCGCAGTGGTCGCGCCGAAACTTCGCGGCAGGCTTACAGCATCGATGCGGTAAATGAATTCGACCCCTTGTTTGAAGAGATTTACGACTACAGCGACAAGATGGAGTTGAACGTGGATACCTTGATCCACGAGGTCGGCGCGGGGCAGATGGAGATCAATTTCTTCCACAACCAGCCCTTAGGTCTGGCGGACGAAGTCTTCTTCTTCAAGCGCACAGTGCGCGAAGCAGCTTTGCGCCATGACATGTACGCCACCTTCATGGCCAAGCCCATTGCCGGCGAACCAGGCAGCGCAATGCATGTGCACCAAAGCCTGATCAATGTCGCCAGCGGCCAAAATGTATTCAGCAATCCGGACGGCACCCCGTCCGAAATGTTCATGCACTACATCGGCGGCTTGCAGCGCTACATCCCCGCTGCGATGGTACTGGTAGCGCCTTATGTCAACAGCTACCGCCGCCTGTCTCGCAATACCGCGGCACCCATCAACATTGAATGGGGCTACGACAACCGCACGGTGGGAATCCGTTCGCCAATATCCTCACCGGCCGCGCGTCGGGTCGAGAACCGCGTGATCGGCGCCGATGCCAACCCCTACGTCGCTATGGCGATGACGCTGGCGTGTGGGTATCTGGGGATCAAAAACAAGATCAAGCCCAAGCCGGAAATGAAAGGCGATGCCTATCTGTCCGCCTACTCCCTGCCCCGCAGCCTGGGTGAGGCCTTGGACTGGCTGCGCAAGGAGTCAGAGTTGCACGACGTTTTGGGGAAAGAGTTCATTACCGTCTATTCGGAAATTAAGGAACTTGAGTTTGACGAGTTCATGAAAGTTATTTCACCGTGGGAACGCGAGCACCTTTTGCTCCACGTCTAAGAAACTTACGTACAAGTCACCTGTATTGCATTCGATAGGATATTTATGGCCACCAATTCTTTTGCACCTTTTGTCGCACCGCCAGCGATTGTTCGAAAAGCACAAGTCGTCGATACCAAAGCGATCCAGGCCATGGACAGCGCCCATTACATTCACCCCTTTACGGACCACGGAGATCTGGCGACACGGGGTGCGCGCGTGATGACCCATGCCGACGATATCTATGTATGGGATTCAGAAGGTCAGCGCGTTTTAGACGGTATGAGTGGTTTGTGGTGCGTCAATATTGGTTATGGACGCAAAGAACTGGCCGATGCGGCTTATCAGCAGATGATGACGCTGCCGTTTTACAACAGCTTTTTCCAAACCACCAATGTGCCAGCCGTCAAACTGGCCGCAAAGCTATCGTCACTGGCACCCAAGGTAGGTGATCGAAGTTTTGACCACGTATTCTTTTCGTCCAGTGGCAGCGAAAGCAACGACACCAACGTAAGAATGGTGCGCCGTTACTGGGATCTGCTGGGGCAACCTCAGCGCAAGATCATTATTGGTCGCATCAACGGTTACCACGGAAGCACCATGGCCGGCGCCTCACTTGGCGGTATGAGTGGCATGCATGCGCAAGGGGACTTACCCATACCAAATATCGCGCACATTGACCAGCCCTATTTCTTTGAAAATTCCTTGCCTGGCGAAACTGCTGCAGAATTTGGTATTCGTTCGGCAGGT
>JBQMQB010000119.1:0-6983 GCA_052172715.1 Giesbergeria sp.
AGCACGCTGTGCAATTGGTTGAGCAGCCAGTAGAGTGGCTTGGAAATGATGGTGAAAATGCCGTAATCCTTCACCAGCTCCAGGCCGGGGGCGATTGCTTCAAGCTTTTTCTCTTCCTCTGGGCCTGCATACAGCTCGCTGTCGACGGTTTGGCTTGCGCCCGGCGCAATGCTGCCAAAAGGCACCACCATGGCCACGGAGTACTGATTGTCTCCCAGGCGTTTTACGCGAAATTCACGTTGCAGATTCTGGCTGTCGGGCGCGTTGAGCAGCCAGGCAGAGACAAAATAGTGCTGCACCATGGCAATCCAGCCGTTGTTCGCCGGTGGCGGAACCTCTGCCTTTTGCTTTTCGATGTCAGCAAAGGGGATCTTGTGGAACTTCTTTTCGTCTGTGTATGCGGCTGGCCCTGAAAAAGTATTGGCTCCCATCATGTTGCCCGCAGCGACCGTGCCGTGGCGCACGAGTTGCAGATACAGCTGTGCATCGCGCGCTTGGTCGCCCACGTTGATGACCTCGTGCTTCACGCGGATGGCGTAGTCCCCACGGGTGAAGATATAGGTCTTGCGGTATTTGAGCCCACCTTCCGGCTGGGATTCAAACGTGACCTCTAGCGTTTTCTCGCCGTCGGCCAGCGCCCGTGAGCCAGGCAGTGCGCTCATCAGTGTCAGGTGATTGGGGAAAATTGCACCCGCATCCACGGTGTTGAGCAACCCGGTTTGCGCCACATAGCGCGTGGCCGGACCGTTGTCTTGCATCAACGTGACGGGCGTGACTTCAACCGTCGGCACAGGCAAACCGAAAACGCCCTTGACCGCGTCCAAGAACCCGCGGTTGTGCGATTGCTCGTTGTAATGCTTTAGCTCAAGCTCTGACAAGGTGCCGCCCTGGCTGTCGAGCACCGCGTGAAACACGTCGGTTTCGATTGCAATCTTGTCCCGCGCCAGAGGAGCCGCTTCCCCAGACGTCGCCGCTATCGTGGAGACGCCTGGCGTGGCTCCAGCGACTGCCGGTAAATCTGTTGGCAGAGTCTTGCCAGTGGCTGACGCAGCGGACACTTGCTGCGCTGGCGCAGGAGAAAAGACGCCCCGGTGGCCGTTGTGTACCTGCCATTTGTCCCACAGCAGAACCATGGAAAAACCGAATATGACCCACAGAATGGTGCGGCGGATGTCGTTCATGGAGTCTTCTCAGAAGCAGGAGAGGGGGATTCGTCGTGCGCCTTGAGTAGGCGCGAGAACAGGCGCGAAGTGCGCGGCAGATCGTGCGGAACCGGGTCGTGGCCGCCTTGGCACCAGGGCTGGCAGCGAGCCAGCCGTGAAAGCGTGAGCCAACTTCCCGTCCATGCGCCATGGCGTTCGAGCGCCTCTATGGAGTACACGGAGCAGGTGGGCTCGAAACGGCAAGCTGAACCGAGCCAGGGGCTAAGTAGCAACCGGTACCCGCGCACACATGCGACAAGCATGCGGCGCATCAGGTGGTTCCCCGGCTGGCGCGCGCGAACAGCTCGTGCAGCTCCTCACGCACAGCGTCCTTGAGCGCGTTGGAGCTTGCGCTCACGAACTGCTTGCGATCAAACGCTGCACGCAAGCGCACCACATGGGCGGCAGGAGGAAGCATGGATTCAAAGGCAGCGGCCACATTGAAAACCTGGCGTTTGATTGCGTTACGCGTCACCGCGCGCCGCGCCCAACGTTTGGGCGCCATCGCGCCCAGCCAGACATCCCCAGGCGCGATGAGCGCAGTGGGAACGCGTGCGCCATCTCCACGCTCCGTCGCTGCACAGACTGGCGCAAGCGCCAGGCGATGCAGGGCGAAATGGGCGGTGCGCGCCACAGTGCCTCCCGCCAGGGTGGCCTGGAATTGCGGGCGGGTTTTCAGGCGCTGCATACAAGCGATACGCTGAGTGCTACCGACCGCCGAAGCGGGCTCATACAGGTTTGCAATCAAAGAGGGGGAACGGCGTGAAGCCGCCGACAGCACAGGCGTACGGCAAGGCGAAGCAACGCAGTTGTATCTTTGGTTGCGAAACCAGATTAGACAGCCAGGCGCTTGCGGCCTTTGGCGCGGCGAGCGTTGATCACGGCGCGGCCTCCGCGCGTCTTCATGCGCACGAGAAAACCGTGGGTGCGAGCGCGGCGGGTCTTGGAGGGTTGGTAGGTGCGTTTCATGGTCGGTCCTTGGAGGGGTCAGGCAAGCCACCCGGCAAATCGGGAGGCTCGAATAGTTGGGTTTGGAGTCAATTCACCCTGAACGGTTTCAGGGAAACCCGAAATTATCGCAGGCTTGAGCGGGCGTGGCAATCGAGTGCGCCGCAACTGCCATTGTGCAGGCTTTCTCAAGGGTGTGGATAAGGTCTTGAAAAGCTACAATCTGCAGCCTCTTCAAGTTCCCTCTATCCACAACAAAATTACCTACATGACAGAGGAATTCGCGTACCCGGCGCCCAGTCCGGCCGAGATGCAAGCGGGGCAGGCATTGTGGCAAGCCTGCCTAGAGCAATTGGCCCAAGATTTGCCCGCCCAGCAGTTCACTACCTGGATCAAACCGCTCGGTGCGCAAATCGCCGACGACTTCTCGCACGCCACGCTCCACGTTCCCAATCGCTTTACGCTCGACTGGATTCGTGCGCAGTACGCTGGGCGCATTGCCTCGGTCTTGGAGTTGATTTCGGGTCAAACAATCACATTGGAGTTGGCGCTCACTCAGCGGGCAAGTCCCGTACGTGCTTATTCTCAGGCCCAAGCCTCGGCTCCACAGGCATCCAATGGTGCGGCGCCAGCGCCGCGCCCCGAAGACGCTGCTGCTGCGGGTGCGCTGCGCAACCGCCTCAACCCGGGCCTCACATTCGATACCCTGGTGGAGGGCACGGCCAACCGCATGGCCCGCGCGGCCGCCATGCACGTGGCCGGCATGCCGGGGCACCTCTACAACCCGCTTTTCATCTATGGCGGCGTCGGTCTTGGCAAGACGCACCTGGTGCACGCGGTGGGCAATAAGCTGCTTCAAGACAGGCCGGACGCGAAAGTTCTCTACATCCATGCCGAGCAGTTCGTCTCGGATGTGGTCAAGTCCTACCAGCGCAAGACTTTCGACGAGTTCAAGCAGCGCTACCACTCGCTCGATCTGTTGCTGATTGACGATGTTCAGTTCTTTGCCAACAAGGAGCGCACGCAAGAAGAGTTCTTCAACGCCTTCGAGGCACTGCTGGCCAAGAAGAGCCATATCGTGATGACCAGCGATACCTACCCCAAGGGGCTGGCGGACATTCACGAGCGCCTGGTTTCGCGATTCGATTCAGGGTTGACGGTGGCCATTGAGCCGCCAGAGCTGGAAATGCGTGTCGCCATCCTGATCAACAAGGCGCGCGCCGAAAGTACGGAAATGCCTGAGGAAGTGGCCTTCTTTGTCGCCAAGAACGTGCGCTCGAACGTGCGCGAGCTCGAAGGGGCACTGCGCAAAATTTTGGCGTATTCGCGCTTCAACCAGAAAGAAATTTCCATTCAACTGGCCCGCGAGGCGCTGCGCGACCTACTGTCTATCCAGAACCGGCAGATCAGCGTCGAGAACATCCAGAAGACGGTGGCCGATTACTACAAAATCAAGGTGGCCGATATGTACAGCAAGAAGCGCCCGGCCAGCATTGCCCGTCCGCGCCAAATTGCCATGTACTTGGCCAAAGAGTTGACGCAAAAGAGCCTTCCGGAAATCGGAGAATTGTTCGGCGGACGCGACCACACCACGGTGCTGCACGCAGTGCGCAAGATTTCAGGCGAACGCCAGCAGCTCACAGAGCTGAACCAGCAGTTGCACGTGCTGGAGCAAACGCTCAAAGGCTAGCCCCATACCACAGGCAAAATGGAGGGCTGAGCAGCGCGGGAGACGGCGCCAGCCAATCCATAAAATCACAAGAGGATGAAATGATCGTTCTGAAAGCCCCCCAAGACAAGGTCCTTGCAGTGCTGCAATCGGTGGCCGGCATCGTCGAGCGGCGACACACCCTGCCTATCCTGGCCAACGTGCTGCTCCGAAAGAGCGGTAACGCGCTGCAGTTGACCACCAGCGACCTGGAAATTCAGATTCGTACCACGGCAGAGCTCGGTGGCGACACGGCCGACTTCACCGCCACGGTTGCGGCACGCAAGCTCATCGACGTGCTTCGTACCATGCCTGGCGACCAAACCGTGAGCTTGGAGACCGCGCAGGAAAAACTGGTGCTCAAGGGCGGCAAGAGCCGGTTCACGCTGCAAACCCTGCCGGCGGAAGACTTCCCGCTGGTGCAAGAGGCGGCCAGCTTTGGCCCTGCGTTCAGCATCCCGCAGAAAACGCTCAAGGACTTGCTCAGCCAAGTGGCGTTTGCGATGGCGGTCCAGGACATCCGCTACTACCTCAACGGCATTCTGTTTGTGGCCGAAGGCAAGACGCTCAGCCTGGTTGCCACCGATGGTCACCGCCTGGCATTTGCCAGCGCCACACTGGATGTGGAAGTGCCTAAGCAGGAAGTCATCCTGCCGCGCAAGACAGTACTGGAACTGCAACGACTGCTGAGCGACGGCGATGCCGCCATCGAAATGCAATTCGCCAGCAACCAAGCCAAATTCAGTTTTGGCGCGATGGAGTTTGTCACCAAGCTGGTCGAAGGCAAGTTCCCCGACTACAACCGTGTGATTCCGCGCAGCCACGGCAACAGCATCACCCTGGGCCGCGCGCCGCTGCTGGCCAGCCTGCAGCGCACCGCCATCATGACCAGTGACAAGTTCAAGGGCGTGCGCCTGAATCTTGAGCCCGGCATTCTGCGCGTGACCAGCAACAACGCCGAGCAAGAAGAGGCCGTGGACGAGCTCGATGTGGACTACGGCGGCGCGCCGATCGAAATCGGTTTCAACGTCACTTACCTCATCGATGCGCTCGCCAGCATGCCGCAAGACATGGTGCAGTTTGCCCTGGCCGATGGCAGCAGCTCGGCCCTCATCACCATTCCCGACAACGAGAGTTTCAAGTACGTCGTGATGCCAATGCGCATTTGACGATCTTCATTACTCACTTTTTTATAGCTGCTTGCGCTTGTATCTATTGCGTTAGAAGCCTATTTTGTTTGTAAAACGGGGTGTTTTTAACATCTCCGCATCTGCCAGAGCCTGCCATGACCGCTGACCAAAACTTGCCCGAACCCGACGACTCGCTCGCCCCTGTCCAGCGGATCGACGCCCACCAGGCGGGCGCGAGCGAAGGTTATGGCGAAGGCGCCATCACCATCCTCGAAGGCCTGGAAGCGGTGCGCAAGCGCCCCGGCATGTACATCGGCGACACGTCGGATGGCACTGGCCTGCACCACCTCGTGTTCGAAGTGGTGGACAACTCCATCGACGAAGCGCTTGCCGGCCACTGCGACGACATCGTCGTCACCATCCACTCGGACAACTCCGTGAGCGTGACCGACAACGGCCGCGGCATCCCCACGGGTGTGAAGATGGACGACAAGCACGAGCCCAAGCGCAGCGCCTCTGAAATCGCACTGACCGAGCTGCACGCCGGTGGCAAGTTCAACCAGAACAGCTACAAAGTCTCAGGCGGCCTGCACGGCGTGGGTGTCTCGTGCGTGAACGCGCTCTCGAAGATGCTGCGTCTCACGGTGCGCCGCGAAGGCAAGGTGCACGTGCTGGAGTTCAGCCGTGGCTTCGTGCAAAACCGCATCATCGAGACGGTGAACGGCGTCGAAATATCGCCCATGAAGGTGATGGGCGACACCGACAAGCGCGGGACCGAGGTGCACTTCCTGCCCGACACCGATATCTTCATAGAAAACAGCGATTTTCATTACGAAATTTTGGCCAAGCGCCTGCGCGAGCTGAGCTTCTTGAACAACGGCGTGCGCATCCGCCTCAAAGACGAGCGCACCGGCAAAGAAGACGACTTTTCGGGGGCTGGTGGCGTGCGCGGCTTTGTCGAGTTCATCAACAAGGGCAAGACGGTTCTGCACCCCAACTCGTTCTACGCTGCAGGCCAGCGTCCGGCCGAAACCTACGGCGGCATTGCCGGCACGCACATCGGCGTGGAAGTGGCCATGCAGTGGAACAGCGGCTACAGCGAGCAGGTGCTGTGCTTCACCAACAACATTCCGCAGCGCGACGGCGGCACCCACCTCACCGGCCTGCGCGCGGCGATGACGCGCGTCATCAACAAGTACATCGACGAAAACGACTTTGCCAAGAAGGCCAAGGTCGAGGTCACCGGCGACGACATGCGCGAAGGCCTGTGCTGCGTGCTCTCCGTGAAAGTGCCCGAGCCCAAGTTCAGCAGCCAGACCAAAGACAAACTGGTATCGAGCGAAGTGCGCGCACCGGTGGAAGACATCGTCGGCAAACTGCTCAGCGACTACCTGCAAGAGCGCCCCGCCGACGCCAAAATCATCTGCGGAAAAATTGTTGAAGCCGCCCGCGCCCGCGAAGCCGCCCGCAAAGCCCGCGAAATGACGCGCCGCAAGGGCGTGCTCGACGGCATGGGCCTTCCCGGCAAACTGGCCGACTGCCAGGAAAAAGACCCGGCAATGTGCGAAATCTACATTGTCGAGGGCGACTCCGCCGGCGGCTCTGCCAAGCAAGGGCGCGATCGCAAGTTCCAGGCCATCCTGCCGCTGCGCGGCAAGATTTTGAACGTGGAAAAAGCGCGCTACGAAAAACTACTCACCAGCAATGAAATCCTCACGCTGATCACGGCGCTCGGCACCGGCATTGGCAAAGCCGGGGGCAGCACTGGCAGCGACGATTTTGACGTCGCCAAACTGCGCTACCACCGCATCATCATCATGACCGATGCCGACGTGGACGGCGCCCACATCCGCACCCTGCTGCTCACCTTCTTCTACCGGCAGATGCCCGAGCTGGTTGAGCGCGGCCATATCTACATCGCGCAGCCGCCGCTCTACAAGGTGAAGGCCGGCAAGGAAGAGCTGTACCTCAAGGACGCCCCCGCGCTGGATACCT
>JBQMQB010000120.1:0-1566 GCA_052172715.1 Giesbergeria sp.
GTCACGCTCACCGATTGGGACAAACGCAAGGGTGCAGGGAGTTCGGCAGAAGGTATTGCGGGCCGGGCATTTGGCGCGCTCTCGGGCATTCGTGACGCCTTCATTTTTCCGCTTAGCCCACCGCCGATACCTGAATTGGGTGCTGCCTCGGGTTTCAGTTTCCGCTTGCAGGACCGAGGGGGGCTTGGCCACGAGGCTTTGCTTGCTGCGCGCAATCAGTTGCTTGGCATGGCATCGCAAAGCAAGGTGCTTTTCCAGGTGCGGCCTGATGGACTGGAGGATGCGCCGCAATTGCAGATCGACATTGACCGCGCCCGGGCCAGTGCGCTCGGGGTTTCGTACGACGCCATCAGCAGTGCCATCTCCACGGCGCTGGGCTCGGCCTATGTGAACGACTTCCCCAATGCCGGTCGACTGCAACGCGTGGTGGTGCAGGCAGATGCGCCGGCACGCATGCAGCCCGATGATTTGCTGGCGCTCAATGTGCTGAATGCGCAGGGCAAGGCCGTGCCGTTTTCCGCTTTTGCCAGTACCCATTGGGTGACGGGTGCCATGCAGACGGTGCGCTACAACGGCTACCCGGCCATGCGCATCAGCGGCTCGGCTGCCCCAGGGCAGAGCACGGGAGCTGCCATGGCCGAAATGGAGCGGCTTGCCAGCCAGCTGCCTACCGGCTTTGGCTATGAATGGACTGGACAGTCGCGCGAAGAAAAACTCGCCGGCTCGCAGGCCATCATCGTCTACGCCTTCTCCATCCTTGCCGTGTTTCTGTGCCTGGCAGCGCTGTACGAGAGCTGGTCCATCCCGCTGTCGGTCATTCTGGTGGTGCCGCTGGGCGTGCTGGGTGTGTTGCTCGCCACGCTGCTTCGCGGGTATTCGAATGATGTGTACTTCCAGGTCGGCCTGGTCACCATCATTGGCCTGTCGGCTAAGAACGCTATTTTGATTATCGAATTCGCCAAGGACCTGCAGGCCCAGGGAAAGAGCGTGATCGAGGCGGCGCTGGCAGCTGCCCACCTGCGATTCCGGCCCATTGTCATGACGTCCATGGCGTTCACCTTGGGCGTATTGCCGCTTGCGTTGGCAACAGGCGCGGGCTCAGCCAGCCAGCGCGCCATCGGCACCGGCGTCATTGGTGGAATGCTGACCGGCACTGTCTTGGCGGTGTTCTTTGTTCCTATCTTTTTTGTGCTCGTGCGCGGCCTGTTCAAGGGCAGCGCGCGTCAGCACCAGTTCGACACCCAGCATGCCCACCAGAATGCTGGGGGGGACCACCATGTCTAAGGCACACATGCTTTTCATTCCCATGCGCCTCACACTTTGCGCGGTCGCTGTGCTGGCGGCAGGTTGCTCGTTTGCGCCGACCTACCAGCGGCCAGAAGCACCGGTGGCGGCCGATTTTCCGGGGGCGCAGGGCGCCTCCGAAGTGGCTCAGCCGACAGCAGACAGGCCTTGGCAGGAGTTTGTGCAGGATGCACGCCTTCGCGCCATCATTGCGCGCGCCCTGGATGGCAACCGCGACCTACGTGTTGCTGCACTGGCCATCGAGCAGGCGCGTGCGCAGTA
>JBQMQB010000120.1:1666-6949 GCA_052172715.1 Giesbergeria sp.
TCGCTTGGCCTGACAAAGCTGCGCTTTGACCAGGGCGTGAGTTCTGCGCTCGACCTGCACCAGGCCGAATCGCTCTCTTCCTCGGCCCGTGCCATGCTGGCGCAACAGCAACGCCTGCGCGCGCTGGACGTGAACGTGCTGACACTGCTCGCAGGTGCGCCGCTACCGGATGATTTGCTGCACACGGGTGATGCTCCGTCGGCGCCGCCGTTTGCCGACATTCCGGCAGGCTTGCCCTCGGATTTGCTCACACGCAGGCCCGACATTCAGCAGGCGGAGCAGCAATTGCGTGCGGCCAATGCCAACATCGGCGCTGCCCGCGCGGCGTTCTTTCCGCGCATTGCGCTGACTGCCAGCGTGGGGACGGGCAGCAGTGCGCTGTCCGGCCTGTTCAAAAATGGTTCTTGGGGCTGGACGTTGGCGCCCCAGGCGCTGCTGCCGATTTTTGATGCAGGGCGCAATCAGGCAAATCTGGATTCCGTGCTTGTCGGGCGCCAGGTGGCGGTGGCTCAGTACGAAAAGGCCATTCAGGTCGCCTTCCGCGAGGTGGCCGATGCGCTCGCCGGCCGGGCAACCTTGGGCGAGCAGTTGGCGGCCACGCAAGCGCAGGCGCGCGCCGAGGCAGAACGCTTTCGCTTGGCTGATCTGCGCTATCGCAACGGCATCGCCAGCTATCTGGATGTGCTCGACGCACAGCGCGCGTTGTTTGCCACTGAGCAGGCCTTGGCGCAAATTCTTCTGGCGCGCCAGCAAAACGAAGTGGCGCTTTACAAGGCGTTGGGTGGCGGTTGGCGCGGTGCAAACCTGGGCTGATCACTGCGGCACAAGCGTGTTCCCGAATGCCGGGGTTTTGCAGCGCGGCATTTGCGGGGGTTTGATGCAGGACAAATAACGCGTGTGACGCCTATGCGACAGCGGTGTCTGTTTGACTTTGCTCAATGTCAACTGCCGGGCCAGCTTGCAAAGTGGCCCGGATGCCCCCCATTCTCTCTTCCTCTATCGCCGCCGATGCGGAAACCGTCGCACCCGGCACCGTACTGAGGCTGCGCAACGAGCAACCCGACGATGTTTTGCATTTGGTGCAGGGGCGCGTAGTGCTCTGCGTTCGCGATGGTGAGCAGCAGATTCGCCACCAGCTCGGTGTGGTGGAGGGACCGTTCTGGCTGGACGCGGCTTCTGCCATGCTGGGCCAGCCGTGCATTGTGGACATGGTGGCGGAAACCCGGGTACAAGTACGGCGCCAGTCCCTGGAGCAGTTTCGAATTGCCCTGGAAGCATTGCCGCGCACCGCTCAGCTCTTGCTACAGGACATGGCAGTTGGCTATCAGCAACAGACCGAACTTGCGGTTAGCCGTCTGTCGCAAGACGCTGAAGCGCGCTGTGCCCAGTGGCTGCTGCGCCATGCGCAAAACGATGCCAGTGGGTCAATGAGCGTCACTCTTCACCAGCGCAAGCGCATGATTGCCGCGCAACTGGGTATTGCTCCGGAAACCTTTTCCCGGGTGCTGCGCAGTTTGCGTGAGCACGGCCTGATTCATGGCTCTGGCAATGTGCTCAAACTCCCCAAGCCCCAAGCCCTGGAGCTGGTAGCGGGTTTCTGACGCCTCGCGTTGGCCTATAGCGCCTTCTGCGGTTCGCCAAAACGCAGCCTGTGAGGCTCGCGTCTCAGGGTATTCATTTCACGTGTTTGCGGGTTCCCCCCGAGCGCCAGCCTGTGGGGGTCTGCGTATATTCATCCGCAGCTATGTCTGCGATGTTGTCCACGTTCTGTGCCAGTTCCGTGCCCTGGCCGCCCGCACCGGCGCCGCCATGAATACGCGCCGTGAAGCCAGGGGTTTGGCACTGCCTGGTCGCCTGAGTCTGCGCCTTGCGCTTTTGCTCGTCGTCTCGGTGGCTTTGGCGGGAGTTTGCGCGGGTTGGGTGGCCACGCGCGCAGGTGCGGATGAGGCCTTGCAGCGGGTGGTGCGCCAGCAGGGAGATGAGGTGCAGACGCTTGCACGTGTGCTGGCCAGCAAGATTGAGCAAAGCCAGAAAGTGTTGCGCACTGTGGCAGCTGGCATCACACCCGAAATGCTGGAGGCGCCATCCTCCCTCGGATGGTTGCTGCAACAGGGTTTGCCTGCGGTGCAATTCTTCGACGCCATGCAGGTGGCGCAGGCAGATGGGTCGCTGCGGGTCAACCTGGAATACGGGGTGCTCAACGAAGCCGCTGCGCTCTCTTCCGATGCGCGCGACACTCTGCGGCGCACACTGGTGGACGGCAAACCTATTGTGTCGGAAGTAGTGGGCAACCGTGCCGGCGATGCACGGGTGTTGTTCACCCAGCCGCTGCATGGTGCAGATGGGCGCATTACCGGTGTTGTGGCGGGAGCACTGAGGTTGCAGTCACAGGGTTTGTTGCCCGCCTCCCTTGCGCCGCCAGAGCAATCGGGGTCGCGCCTTATCGTCTTTGCCAGGGACGGCACGATTCTCTTCCATCCGGATCCTTCCCGCGTTCTGGGCCAGGTGCGCGATGAGCCAGGACTGGCGCAAGTGAGCACCGAATGGCTGGCGGGGCAAGGCTCAATTGCCGACCGCAGCAGTACCAGTGTTGTGTCTGGCCATGTGGTCAGCCTTGCCAGCATGCCGTTGCCCCAATGGACGGTGGCCAGAGTGAGCGATGCACAGGCGCTGTTCGCTCCCTTGGAAGGCTCACAGCGCAGTGCCTGGTGGTTGATGGCGCTGTTGGTTTGCCTGATTGCGCTCGCGGGCGCCGTGCTGAGCGTGTGGCAATTGCAGCCGCTCGCACGTCTGCGCGACCGTGCCGTGCAGCAGGTGGTCCCTTCCGAATTCGAGGATTACTTGGTGCCTACCCAGGGCGGGGGCGACGAGGTGGCCGCGCTGGCAGAGGTTTTTGATCTGTTTGTCCAGCAGCGCAGCGGTCGGGAACTGCGCGACCGCGCACTTGCCGTTCGGTTGCAAGCCATCCTGGGCCATGCGCCGGTCGGCATTGTGATTGCCCGTGGTTCGCGCCTGATCATGCTGGGGCGTCAGGCCGCGCAGATGCTGGGTTATTGCGTCGATGAGTTGCAGGACCGACCGGTGAGCACGCTCTTTGGTTCCAGCGATGCCTACGCCCAATGGACCGATCGCGCGCAAACTGCGTTTGCTGCCCATGGCGCATTTGATGGCGATGTGTGCTTTACGCGCAAGGACGGTAGCCCCGTCTGGGCCCGTGTACAGGGGCGTGCTACCGAGGTTTTCGGGATGTTGAGCGGAACCGTATGGATCCTGGAGGAACTGACTGCAGTGCACGAGGCGCGCCGTCAGCGCGGTCCCGAGCGCATGCACGATCCCGTCACGGGCCTGCCGGACCGGCATGCCTTTGAAGCGCGACTGCACGGAGTCTTGCAGGGGCGTGATGCAGCAAGGGCCAGTGGCCCAGACGCCTTGTGTGGTGTGGTGATGTACCTGGATCTGGACCATTTCACGCTGGTCAACGATGTGGCTGGCCACAAGGCCGGTGACGATGTGCTGGCACATGTGGCGCGGCTGCTTGAGGCGCAGGTGCGCCAAGCTGGTTGGGTGGCTCGCCTGGGAGGCGATGAATTCGTCGTGGTCATGCCCGCCTGCACCGCTGCGCATGGCCTTGCAGTGGCTGAGCAGTTGCGCGCTGCCGTGCTGACATGGGAGCCTGTGTATGGCGGCCGAACTTTCACTTTGAGCGTCAGTGTGGGTCTGGTGCCGCTCACTGCCGAGTTGCGGGACGTAGCTGCGGTGCTGCGCGCTGCCGATATGGCGTGCTATGAGGCCAAGAGGGCAGGGCGCAACCGCGTGGTGATGCAGCGCGGTGTCTCTGCGTCTAACGTCAGCGTGGCGTAGCCGCAAAAGCGGGGGGTGCCGAGCTGTCGGTCATAGCCGACCCAGTGCGTGCAACACGTTTTCTGCGGTCGCCGGGGCCTTCAAGTCCACAGGCGCGTTTGCACTTTTGTCTGCTGGCCGCGCCGCTGCAATGGCGTTGCGCAGTGCCTCGTACACGCTGACCGCGAGCATGAACGGCGGCTCTCCCACCGCCTTGCTGCCACCCACGTTGTCCTCGCGGTTCGCTTCGGGCCAAAGCGCGATGCGAAAGTGCTCGGGCACGTCGCCGGTGGCGGGAATTTTGTAGGTGCTGGGGGCGTGGGTGGCGAGCACGCCATCGGGCTTCCAGACCAGTTCTTCGGTGGTCAGCCAGCCCATGCCCTGGATGAAGCCGCCCTCAATCTGGCCGATGTCGATGGCTGGGTTGATGCTGTGACCCACATCGTGCAGGATGTCGATCTTCAGCACGCGGCTCTCGCCAGTCAGTGTGTCGATGACGACTTCGGTGCAGGCGGCGCCGTAGGCAAAATAGAAGAAGGGTCGACCGGTGAGCGTGGTCTTGTCGTAGTGGATTTTGGGCGTGCGGTAGAAGCCATCGCTCCAGAGCTGGATGCGGTTGGCGTAGGCTTCCTTCACCACCTCATCAAAGCTGCGGCTGCGGGTGGGCGAGATCACCTCGCCGCCCGCAAAGCGGATGGCCCCGGCGCCGCAGGTGTCGAGCCCACAAACGAAGGACGCCAGGTTGTCGCGTATGTTTCGCGCGGCGAACTGCGCGGCGCGGCCGTTCAGGTCGGTGCCGCTGGAGGCCGCCGTTGCGCTGGCGTTGGGCACCTTGCTGGTGTCGCTGGCGGTGACCAGCACGCGCGCCAGCGGCACGCCCAGTTCGTCCGCCACGATTTGCGCCACCTTGGTGTTCAGGCCCTGGCCCATTTCGGTGCCGCCGTGGTTCACCTGCACGCTGCCGTCGGTGTACACATGCACCAGTGCGCCGGCCTGGTTGAACAGCGTGGCGGTGAAGCTGATGCCAAATTTCACTGGCGTGATCGCAATGCCGCGGCGCAGCACGGTTTGTTTGGAATTCCAGACCGAAATGGCTGCAACCCTTTGACGGTATTGCGCCGACAGCTCCAATTGTGGGAGCAGTTCATGCAGGATGTTGTCTTCCACCCGCATCTGGTAGTGCGTGGTGTCGCGCTTGCCTTTGCCGCTTGCCAGCGGCTCCTCGCTGTAGAGGTTGGCCATGCGCACGTCGAGCGCGTCCAGCCCCAACGTGCGGGCGATATCGCCCAGGATGCGCTCTATGGCAATCACGCCCTGCGGCCCGCCGAAGCCGCGAAACGCGGTGTGGCTTTGCGTGTTCGTCTTGCAGCGGTAGGACTGAATGAGCACGTTTTCCAGAAAGTACGCGTTGTCGCAATGGAACACCGCGCGGTCGGCGACTGG
>JBQMQB010000121.1:0-6939 GCA_052172715.1 Giesbergeria sp.
GGCTCTTCATGTCGGCGCCGGTCTGCATCATGGTGCGGATCACCTGGTCGAGCGACACCTCATGCCGCCCGTCGCCCCGCAGTGCCAGCCGCGCGGCGTTGATGGCCTTGATGGCGCCCATGGCGTTGCGCTCAATGCACGGAATCTGCACCAGACCGCCCACCGGGTCACAGGTCATGCCCAGGTTGTGTTCCATGCCAATTTCGGCTGCGTTCTCGACCTGTGCTGGGGTGCCGCCCAAGACGGCGGCAAGCGCGCCCGCCGCCATGCTGCAGGCCACGCCGACTTCGCCCTGGCAGCCCACTTCGGCGCCTGAGAGTGAGGCGTTTTTCTTGTACAGAATGCCAATCGCACCGGCCGTGAGCAGAAAATCGAGAATGCCCTGCTCATCCGCACCCGGCACGAAGTTGCGGTAGTAATGCAGTACGGCAGGGATCACCCCGGCCGCGCCGTTGGTCGGCGCAGTGACTACGCGCCCGCCCGCCGCGTTTTCCTCGTTCACCGCCATGGCGTAGAGGTTGACCCAGTCGAGCATGGAGAGCGGATCGCGCAGGGCCGCTTCCGGGTGGCTGCTAAGGCTGTTTTTGAGTTCGGCCGCGCGGCGGCGCAGCTGCATACGGCCGGGCAGATGGCCGGTAGCAGCGCAGCCGCGGGTCACGCAAGCGGCCATGGTTTGCCATATGGCGAGCAGTTGGCGGCGCACGGCCTCTGGGCTGCGCCGTGCCGCTTCGTTTGCGGCCATGAGTTGCGCCACCGAGAGTCCGCTGGCTGCGCACTGGGCCAGAAGTTCTGCGCCGCTTGAAAAGGGGTAGGGCGGTGGGGCCTCGCCTGCCGACCCTGTGCCTTGCGCCGCCTCGTTGAGCACACGTGCTCCTTGGGCATCGATCACGAAGCCGCCGCCAACAGAATAGAACTCGGCCACTGCAATGTCTTCGCCTGCGGCGTTCAGCGCCGCAAAGCGCATACCGTTGGGGTGCAGCGGCAGGCTTTTGCGGCGCATCAGCAAATGCTCTTTCTCAACAAAGCGAATCGGGTGCTGGCCGAGCAAGGCCAGGCTTTGTGTGCTGCGAATGGCGGCAATGGCGGGTTCGATGGCTTCGGGGTCCACCGTGTCCGGCTCGTAACCGGCCAGGCCCAGCAGAACGGCCCGGTCGGTGCCGTGCCCGAGGCCCGTGGCCGAGAGTGAGCCAAACAGCTCGGCACGAACGCCCTGCACTTGGGAGAAACCGGGAGTGGTTTGAAGGCCGTGGGCAAACTGGCGTGCCGCGATCATCGGGCCCACAGTGTGTGAGCTCGACGGCCCGATACCAATTTTGAACAAATCGAAGACGCTGACAAAAGCGTCGGTAGAGGAGGCAGCAGCAGACATGGGTACGCGGCGTGGGGCCGGAGTGGGCGGAGCGTGCACGGTACGCGCTGGCGCTCGCGCGGGCATGGGCGCAAACCCTTGGCGCTGACGCATTTAAGCATTCAATGCGATAGGCATACTATAATAACGATAGCTGTTAATGCTTATATATAAAGGGCTGTGAGCCTATTTTGTTTAGAAATTCATTCTTGCTTACTGGGCATGAATGTTTCTTACATAGCCAATGCACGGGCCAGCAGAAGCGGCGTGTCCCACACGCGGATGCGTGGGCGTTGCACCAGGCAGCGGCCACGCAGCGCCTGGACCTTGTCCAGCACGCGCAGACCCCCTTGCACCACCAGGCGCAATTCCCAGCCAGCGCGACCTGGCAGGCGGTGCACCAGCGGCGCCCCGGCAAGCATGCTGGCGCGCGCCCACGCTGCGAGGCTGTCCACCAGTGCGTCGGTGGCCGGGTTGGTGACTGCGTGCTGAAGGCTGTGGGCGCCAAGGCCGTGCACTGCCGCGTCGGCCTCGGGTACATAAAAGCGCCCACGCGGCAGATCCACGCTCAGGTCTTGCCAGAAGTTGATGAGCTGCAGCGCACTGCAGATGGCGTCGCTTTGCGCCAGCGCCTCTGTGTCGTCCACCCGGTAGAGGTGCAGCAGCAAGCGGCCCACCGGGTTGGCCGAGCGGCGGCAGTAGTCGAGCAGCTCGGCGCGGTTGGCGTAGCCGGCGGCGGCTGCAGTTTGGCGCACGTCCTGAGCAAAGGCGCTTAGCAGGTCCGACAGCAGAGGCACAGGCAGCGCATGGCTCTGCAAGACTGTCGCCAGAGGTGCGAAAACTTCCGGCCAGCGTATGGAGGCGGCAGCACCCGCAGCCACTGCCTGCAGGTCTGCGGCGTAGGCGGCGAGGGCGTCCAGGCGCTCTGAGGGTGCGGCGTCGCCCTCGTCGGCAATGTCGTCGGCTGTGCGCGCAAACGCGTAGATGGCGGCGATGGGCGCTCGAAGTGTGGGCGGGCACAGCCAGGACGCGACCGGAAAATTCTCGTAGTGCGTAATGGGAAGCGGGGCGGTGTGACCCGCCTCGCCGGGCACTGCGGAGGACGGCGATGCGGGTCTTGGAGACGGCGGTGGAGGGGAATGATTGGGCGACACCCGCGCATTGTCGCAGCAGGGGAATACAAAAAAATTAGATAACTAACCAGTCAGTCAGTAATAATAGATGCCTCAAACAACACGCATTCCCATTTATGCCGCAACTTTTCGCCCTGATCCCGAGGCGTCGGCCTGCGCTCCTGGTGCTTCCTTTGGTGCTCGTGCTGGCGCTGGGCGCCTGTTCCAAACCTGAGCCTTCGCCGGAGCCCATACGCGCCGTGAAGCTGACGACGGTGGGAGTGGCCCCGCTGACCGCGCAAGTCGAATATGCCGGCGAGGTGCGTGCGCGCACCGAATCGAGGCTGGGCTTTCGCGTGCCGGGGAAAATTTTGCGGCGCCAGGCCGAGCTCGGCCAGCGCGTGCGCGCCGGGCAGATCCTGGCGGAGCTGGACCCGCGCGATTTCCAACTTGCGGCCACCGCGGCGCGTGCGCAGGTGAGTGCGGCGCAGACCCAGCGTGATCTGGCCGCGGCCGACGCCAAACGCTACGCAACGCTGAAGGAGCAGAACTTCATCAGCGGCGCAGAGTTGGAGCGCCGCCAGGCCTCGCTCAAGGCGGCACAGGCCGGCCTTGAGCAGGCGCAGGCGCAGGCTTCTTCCCAGGGCAACCAGTCGGCCTACACGCGCCTTGTGGCGGAGGCCGATGGCGTGGTGACCGGCATCGATGCCGAGCCAGGCCAGGTGGTAGCCGCCGGAGCCAGCGTGGTGCGCCTGGCGCGCGATGGCGAGCGCGACGTGGTGTTTGCCGTGCCGGAAGACAAAGTCGCGCGGCTGGCCGTGGGCCAGAAGTTGGCGGTGCAGGGCTGGTCGGGCGGCGCGCCGCTTAGCGCCGTGGTGCGCGAGGTGGCGGCCAGTGCCGACCCCGCAACGCGAACTTTTGCTGTGAAGGCAGCCATTGAGGGCGCCGACGCGCCCCCCCTGGGGGCCACCGTGACCGTGACCCCACCGACACTCGCCGCACAGGGCGTACAGGCCATTTTGTTGCCGACCACAGCGCTGATGAAAAGCGGCGCCGGCACGGCGGTGTGGGTGTTTGACGCTGCCACCAGCACCGTGCGCGCCCAGCCGGTGGAGGTGGCGACAGCCGATGGCAACCTGGCGGTCATTGCCAGCGGCTTGGCACCCGGCATGCGGGTGGTGGCCACTGGCGTGCACGTGCTCTCGCCCGGCCAGAAGGTCACGATCTATGAAGAAAAATATGCCTTTCCGCTGGATCGGACTGACTCTTCAGCTACACAAAGCGTAGTAAAGAAATCCGCTACCGCCGCTGCTGCGGCGTCCCGCCCATGAGCGCCGACCAGCAGGGCGCAGAAGCGGCGCCAGGGTTCAACCTCTCGAAATGGGCCCTAGACCACCCGGCGCTGACGCGCTACCTGATGGTGGTGCTGCTGTTGATGGGCGTGTTCGCCTACTTCCAGCTCGGGCAGGACGAAGACCCGCCGTTTACCTTCCGCGCCATGGTGGTGCGCACCTACTGGCCGGGCGCCACCGCGCAGCAAGTGGCCGAGCAGGTGACCGACAAGATCGAGCGCACGCTGCAAGAGGTGCCTTATGCCGACAAGATTCGCAGCTACTCCAAGCCGGGTGAGTCGCAAATCATTTTCCAGATCAAGGATTCGTCCAAGGCATCCGAGGTGGCGGGTGTGTGGTACGCCGTGCGCAAGAAGATTGGCGATATGCGCTACACCTTGCCGCAGGGCGTGCAAGGGCCGTTCTTCAACGACGATTTCGGTGACGTGTACGGTGTGATTTACGCGCTGGAGGCTGAGGGCTTCAGTCTGGCCGAGTCCAAGGCCTTTGCCGATGATGTACGCCAGCAACTGCTGCGCGTGCCCGATGTGGCCAAGGTTGAGCTGTTTGGCGTACAGGACGAAAAGCTTTACATCGAAATCTCGCAAAAGCGTCTCGCGCAGCTGGGCCTGGACATGAACCAGGTGCTGGCGCAGCTCGGCCAGCAGAACGCGGTGGAAAGCGCCGGCGTGGTGCAAACCCCCACCGACCAGCTCCAGGTGCGGGTGGAGGGCCAATTTCAGGCGATTGATGAGCTGCGCGCCATGCCGATTCGCGCCGCATCGGGTCGGCAACTGCGACTCTCAGATATCGCCGACGTGCACCGGGGCTATGTCGACCCGCCCACGGTCAAAGTGCGCCACGACGGCCAGCAGGTCATTGCCATTGGCATCTCCATGGCCAAGGGCGGGGACATCATCGCGCTGGGCAATGCACTGCATGCAGCGGTGGACCGTATCGACGCGCAGTTGCCGGCAGGCGTGCAGCTGGTGAACGTGCAGGACCAGCCCAAGTCCGTGGCCAGCTCGGTCAACGAGTTCGTCAAGGTGCTCATCGAAGCGGTGGTCATCGTGCTGGCGGTGAGCTTCATCAGCCTGGGCCTGCACAAGCGCAGCGGCGAGCAGCGCTGGTGGCGCCGTTGGTATGTGGACCCGAGGCCCGGCCTGGTGGTGGGTATTACGATTCCGCTGGTGCTGGCGGTCACCTTCCTGGCGATGCACTACTGGGACATTGGTCTGCACAAGATTTCGCTGGGCTCGCTCATCATTGCGCTGGGCCTGCTGGTGGACGACGCCATCATTGCCGTCGAGATGATGGTGCGCAAGATGGAAGAGGGCTACGACAAAGTACGTTCGGCCACCTTTGCCTATGAAATTACCGCAATGCCCATGTTGACGGGCACGCTGATTACGGCGGCAGGATTCCTGCCCATTGGCCTTGCCAAATCCATGACGGGCGAATACACCTTTGCCATCTTCGCGGTGACGGTGATTGCGCTGGTGCTTTCGTGGATCGTGTCGGTGTACTTTGTGCCTTACCTCGGTACGCTGATCCTCAAAACCCCGGAGCATGTGCAGCCGCGCCCCGCGGCCGGGGAAATTTCGCCGCATCCGCATGAGGTGTTCGACAGCGCCTTCTACAACGCCTTTCGCCGCGCAGTGCACTGGTGCGTGGCGCACCGCTGGATCACCATCCTCGTCACGCTGGCCATCTTTGTGCTGGGCATTGTGGGAATGGGCCGGGTGCAGCAGCAGTTCTTCCCCGATTCCAGTCGACCCGAAATCATCGTCGACGTGTGGTTCCCCGAGGGCACCTCGCTGGCGGGCAACGAGGCAGTGACCAAGCGCGTGGAAGCGCGTCTGCGCGCCGAGCCCGGTGTGGCCAGCGTCAGCACCTGGGTGGGCTCGGGCGTGCCGCGCTTTTACTTGCCGCTCGACCAGGTGTTTGCGCAGTCCAATGTCTCGCAGTTCATCGTGGTCGCGCGCGATCTGAAGCTGCGCGAAACATTGCGCGTGGCCTTCCCGGCGCTGCTGGCCACCGAGTTCCCTGAAGTGCGTGGCCGCGTCAAGTTGCTGCCCAATGGCCCGCCGGTACCCTACCCGGTGCAGTTCCGCGTCATTGGTCCCGACCCGGCCACTTTGCGTGCACGGGCTGACGAGGTAAAGGCAGCGCTGCGCGCCTCGCCCCAGATGCGCGGCGTGAACGACAACTGGAACGAGTCTGTCAAGGTGATGCGCCTTGATGTAGACCAGGCCAAGGCGCGTGCGCTGGGCGTCACCAGCCAGTCGATCGCGCAGGCCTCGCGGGTAATGCAGTCGGGCGCCACCGTGGGCCAGTACCGCGAGGGCGACAAATTGATTGACATCGTGCTGCGCCAGCCCGCGAACGAGCGCAGCGCCATCACCGACATCGCCAATGCCTACCTGCCCACGACTTCGGGCCAATCCATCCCGCTCATGCAAATCGCCAAACCGCGCTTCACCTGGGAACCCGGCGTGATGTGGCGCGAGAACCGCGACTACGCCATCACCGTGCAGGGTGATGTGGTGGAAGGCCTGCAGGGCGCGACCGTCACCAATGTGCTGCTGCCGAGCTTGCGCAAGATCGAAAGCGGCTGGCACACCGCCGGTCAGAACGCCTACCGCATCGAAGTGGCGGGTGCGGTGGAGGAAAGTGCCAAGGGTTCAAGCTCGATTGCGGCCGGCCTGCCGGTGATGCTGTTCATTACCTTCACGCTGCTCATGCTGCAACTGCACAGCTTCAGCCGAGCGATGCTGGTGTTTCTTACTGGCCCGCTGGGCATTGCCGGCGTCGCCGGTGCCTTGCTGATGCTCGGCCGCCCATTTGGCTTCGTCGCATTGCTGGGCGTGATCGCGCTCATGGGCATGATCCAGCGCAACTCGGTCATTCTCATTGACCAGATCGAACAGGACCGTGCACGCGGCGTGCCGGCCTGGGACGCCATCGTCGAATCCGCCGTGCGCCGCCTGCGCCCCATCGTGCTCACGGCCGCCGCTGCGGTGCTGGCCATGATTCCGCTGTCCCGCAGCGTCTTCTGGGGGCCGATGGCCGTGGCGATCATGGGGGGCCTCATCGTGGCGACCGTGCTTACCCTGCTGGCGTTGCCCGCGATGTACGCTGCCTGGTT
>JBQMQB010000122.1:0-6884 GCA_052172715.1 Giesbergeria sp.
CGCAGCACAAAGCAGGCCCCGCCACCCGCATGGTCTTCGCAATGCACGCTGCCTTGGTGGCGCTCTGCAATCGAGCGGACCAGTGCCAGACCCAGCCCCACGCCGCCTGCGCGCTCGCTGGCGCCCGGCAGGCGGTAGAAGGGCTCGAAGATGCGCTCGCGTTTGGCTGGTGGCACGCCCGGTCCACGGTCGCACACCCGTACTTCGGTCCAACCCTGGCTACTAGACATGCTTAAAGTAATGGGCCCCTGGCTGTAGCGGCGCGCGTTTTCCAGAAGATTGCGCAGCGCGCGGCGCAGCAGCCGGGAGACGCCCGTCACCTCAATGTCGGCTGCGCCGACTTCCAGGTCCGCGTCTACGCGGGCGCATTCCTCGGCCGCCAGACCGACCAGATCCACAGACTCCAGGTCGCCCACATCGGCCTCGCGGGCGTCGAGTCGGCTCGCCAGCAGGATTTCTTCGACCAGCTGGTCCAGCTCGGTAACGTTGCGCTCGATTTCGCGCCGAAACTGGGCCGAGGGCTGGTTGCCGTCCATCAGTTCAAGCCCCATGCGGATGCGCGTGAGCGGCGAGCGCAGCTCGTGCGAAGCGTTGGCCAGCAGCGACTTGTGCGACTGCACCAGTGCTTCGATGCGCTCAGCGGCGGCGTTGAACTGGCGCGAAAGGTCGGCCACCTCGTCGTGCCCTTGCTCAGGCACGCGCGCTGCCAAGTCGCCGCTGCCAAAGCGTTGCACGCCGCGCTGCAGCACATCGAGCCGCGCGAGCAGGCGCCGGATGATGGGAAACACGCCAATGGCCACCGCAATACCCACCAGGCCCAGCATCCACAGAAAACCAAAGGGTGGACGTGTCCAGAAGGCGTCTTCGCGCCCGCGCGGCCCACGCGGCCCACCCTCGCTGCGCTCTCGCGGCGCCACCTGCAAGGTGTAGCTCGTACCGGAATCGAGTTCCACCTTGAACTGCAGTCCCTCGCCGCGCACGCGCTGCGCCACCCCGCCGCCCAGCACCTCGCCCTTCTCATTGGTCACCACCAGCTCGCGCGGCGCCTGAACCCTTTGCACCTCGTTCTGCTCGGCGGCAATGCGCCACGCCCAGCCCACCACCAACGTCAGCACCGCCACGCCGCCGACGACTGCCAGCCAGATGCGCAGGTACAGACGGCGCGAAAACAACGAAACCATGGCGCGATCAGTCTTGCTGCTTGGCAAACACATAACCCACGCCGCGCACGGTAAGGATGCGGCGCGGGGCTTTTGCGTCGTCCTCGATGGCGGCGCGGATGCGGCCCATGTGTACGTCGATCGAGCGGTCAAAGGCTTCGAGTTCGCGGCCGCGCACGGCCTCCATAATCTGGTCGCGGGTGAGTACTCGGCCGGCACGCTCGGCCATAGCGACCAGCAGATCGAACTGGTAAGAGGTGAGTTCGCAGGCCTTGCCCGCCACATTGACGGTGCGTGCATCGCGGTCGATCTCCAGCGAGCCAAAGCGCAGCGCCTGGACGACCGGGGCGCCGCTTTCGCTCCTGCGGCGCAGTACGGCGCGGATGCGCGCCAGCAGTTCGCGGGGTTCGAACGGTTTGGGCAGGTAGTCGTCAGCGCCCAACTCCAGGCCGATGATGCGGTCCATTGGGTCGCCCTTGGCAGTGAGCATGAGCACCGGCACCCGCGCTGCAGGCCCTTGCAGGCTGCGAATGGTGCGGCACACGTCAAGCCCGTCCATGTCGGGCAGCATCAGGTCGAGGATGACCAGCTCAGGCAGGCCCGCCGTGCCGGGGCTCTGCAGGCGCGCCAGGCCACTCTGGCCATCGCCACAGTGCTCCACCTGCATCCCCGACTGGGAAAGGTATTCCACCACCATCTGCGCGAGGCGGGTATCGTCTTCAATCATCAGCAGCTGCGTGGTCATGGAGGGCTCCGCGTGGGGGACTGTGACATGTTCGCGTGGCGGCATCTCGCCGACTTGAAGCGGGGGTAAAGCCTGGGTAAATGCGTGATGCAGCCCATTCGCTACAAATAGTGTAGCTATAAATTTATGTCTATCAAGCGACAGTGGCCTTTTTTTGCCTTGAAGCGAGTGCCACCAGCAGCAGCACGGGCAGACCCAGCAGCGAGGTTCCAAGAAAGAACTCGGTGTAGCCGTGGGCATCGACGAAGCGGCCCGAGAACCCGGCGATCCATTTAGGCAGCAGCAGCATGACTGAGCTGAGCAGCGCGTACTGCGTTGCCGAATACTGCACGTTGGTCAGGCCCGAGAGGTAGGCGATGAAGGCGGCCGAGGCTATGCCGCCAGAGAGGTTGTCCGCCGAGATGACGAAGATCAGCCCCGTAAGGTCGTGCCCGCGCGTGCCCAGCCAGGCAAACAGCAGGTTGCTAGCTGCCGACAGCACGGCGCCCAGCATCAGCACGCGCATCACCCCAAAGCGCAGCGCCAGCGCGCCGCCTAAAAATGCGCCACCCAGCGTCATCAGCACACCGAACACCTTCGTCACGGCCGCCACTTCGTCCTTGGTGTAACCCATGTCCACGTAAAAGGGGTTGGCCATGATGCCCATCACCACGTCGCTGATGCGGTAGACCGCAATCAGCGACAAGATCAGCGCCGCCTGCCAGCGGTAGCGCGCGAGGAAATCGGCAAAGGGCGCCACCAGTGCGCCGCGCAGCCATTCGCGCACATTGCGTGATGGTGGCAACGTGCGCGCTGCGGGTTCGGGGGAGATCAGAACGGTGAGCGTGCCCACCAACATGGACGCCGCCATTGCCAGGTAGGCGGTAGACCAAGCAGCGGGCTGATAACCCGCGATGCCGCCGACTTCCGCGCGCGCGGCCACCCAGAGCACCCCGGCGCCTGCCCAGATCATAGCCAGCCGGTAGCCGGTCTGGTAGGTGGCCGCCAGCGCGGCCTGGTGGTCCGCTTCGGCAGATTCGATGCGAAAGGCATCGAGTGCAATGTCCTGCGTGGCCGAGCCAAAAGCCACGGCCAACGCGCACCAGACCACTGGTGTCAGTGCCTGCGCCGGGTCGTTGAACGCCATGCCCACCAGGCCCGCCATCACCATGGCCTGTGACAAAAGCAGCCAACTGCGCCGCCGACCCAGTTGGCGCGTGAGCAGCGGGATCGGCAAGCGGTCCACCAGCGGCGACCAGACCCACTTGAATGCATAGGCCAACCCGACCCAGCTGAGATACCCGATGGTGGTGCGGTCAATTCCTGCCTCGCGCAGCCAGAACGACAGCGTGCCCAGCACCAGCAGCAGCGGGAGCCCAGCCGAGAACCCCAAGGTGAGCATGCGCAGACTGGCCGGCTCAAGGTACACGCGCAACGTGGCACGCCAAGACAGGCGCCTGGGCGGCGGCGCAGCTATGGTGGACGAGGCGGTTGCGCCAGGGGCGGTGTCTGACATGGGCGGTGCATTCCTTTTGCCTATTATTGGCGCATGTGCCTGCTTTGCCCGCCACCGCCCAACCCCGCGTCACGAACGCGCCGCACGCTGCTGCTGGGTGCGGCCCTCTGCCTGGCAGGGGCTGCTGTCGCACCCGCCATCGCGCAGGTGGATGTGGGTGAATCGTCCACGCTGCGCAAGCTCGTGCCCGCCGCCACTCTGGAAAACGCGGCGACGCAGCAATACTCCCAGCTTCTGGAGCAGGCCCGCGCCCAGCGTGCGCTGGCGCCGCCCGGCCACCCGCAGCTCGAGCGCCTGCGGACCATTGCGCGGCGCCTGATCCCGTTCGCTGGCCGCTGGAACCCGCGCGCTGCCGATTGGCGCTGGGAAGTCAACCTCATTGGCAGCAAACAGGTCAACGCCTTCTGCATGCCCGGCGGCAAGATCGCCTTCTACACCGGCATCCTCGACCAGCTCAAGCTGACCGACGACGAGGTGGCCATGGTCATGGGCCACGAAATGGCCCACGCCCTGCGTGAGCACGCCCGTGAGCGCATCGCGAAAACCCAGGCCACCAACATCGGTCTGCGCCTGGGCGCACAGCTGCTGGGTCTGGGCGATCTGGGAAACATGGCTGCAGGGCTGGGCGGCCAGTTGCTGACGCTGCAATTCAGCCGCAGCGATGAGAGCGATGCGGATTTGGTTGGACTGGAGCTTGCGGCGCGCGCTGGCTACAACCCGCAGGCCAGCGTGAGCCTGTGGACCAAGATGGGCAACGCCACCGGCGAGCGCCAGCACGGCCTGGCGTTTCTCTCCACCCACCCCTCTGGGCCAGCGCGCATCCGCGAACTTGAGCGCAATGCGCCGCGTGTGCAGGGGCTGTACGAGGCTGCGCGACAACGCAGGTGAGGTGAAAGTTTGAATGAAATTGGCCTATAACGCTTATTCAATAAGCGGTAATAGCTATGATTGGTATAGCATTTGCGTTTTAGATGCGCTGCAGGAATAGATTGCTGCTCCGCTCGCAGACAACGCTGCTTTCCGGCCCGTGGCCGGGAACGAACACCGTCTGATCGCCCCATGGGGCAGCACCCGCGGGGTCGTGCGGCCTGCGCGCGGCGAGCGTCAGTCGGCTCGCATTGCGGCGTTACTTCCTACCCAGCGATCTGACGCATTGGCCTATGGTGCAAGCAAGGTGGGAGTTTGTGTCCTGCCACAACTTTCAATAGGAACAAGCAATGAACGCAATCAGCAGGGCAGCCTTGGCGATAGTGGTGTCGGCGGCGGCCGCGCAAGCCAGTGCGGAGGTCACTTTTTACCAAGAGCAAGGTTTTCAGGGCCGCTCCTTCAGCTCGGAAAGGCAGATTGCCAACTTTGACCGTTTTGGCTTCAACGACCGCGCCTCTTCGGTGGAGGTGACGGCTGAGCGATGGGAAGTTTGTGAAGACGCTCGCTACAGCGGCCGCTGCGTTGTGCTGCGTCCCGGGCAGTACCCGACGCTGGCAGCGATGGGCCTGAACAATCGCATTTCGTCGGCGCGCGCCATCAGCCGCGACCAGCGCGTCGACAAGCGGCGCTATGCGCCCGCACCGGCGCCCGCACAAATCACTTTTTACGAGGACGAGAGTTTTGGCGGACGCTCCTTTACGACCGACTCCCTGGTCGAGGACTTCCGCCGCAAGGGCTTCAATGACCGGGTCTCTTCGCTTGTGGTGACCGGCTCCGACCAATGGGAAGCTTGCGAAGACATCCGCTTCAATGGCCGCTGCGTAGTCTTGCGCCAAGGTCAGTACCCGACACTGCGCGGGACCGACCTGAACGACCGTATTTCGTCGGTGCGTAAAACAGCCGCACAGGCACCTGCTCCGGCCCCGGCACAAATCACCTTTTTCGAGCACGAAGGTTTTTCGGGTCGCTCCTTCACCACGGACAAGCCCCTGCGGAATCTCAACAAAAATGGTTTTAATGACCGTGCTTCCTCGGCCGTGGTAGTTGGCGACCAACAGTGGGAAGTCTGCGACGACGCCCGCTTTGACGGTCGCTGCATGGTCCTGCGGCCGGGCCAGTACCCATCGCTGGCGGCGATGGGCATGAACGACCGTATTTCGTCGGTGCGGGACGTCAGCCGCGATGCGCGTGTCGATGACCGGCGTTACGCGCCGGCACCGGTGGCCGCGCCTGACTACCGCCGCCGCAAGAACGAACGTCTGTACGAGGTCAATGTGAGCTCGGTGCGAGCCGTGGTCGGAACACCCGAGAAGCACTGCTGGATCGAACGCGAACAAGTACCTCAGGATGAGACTAACGCGAATGTGCCCGCCGCAGTCGTTGGTGCCCTCTTAGGCGGTGTGCTTGGCCACCAAGTCGGCGGCGGCACCGGCAAAGATATCGCCACCGCTGGCGGCGTCATCGCAGGTGCTGTAATTGGCTCCAGGCTGGGCGGCAACGCGGGCAACACACAGACCGCGCCGCAAGACGTGCAGCGCTGTGAAGAGGTGCCCAGCCGGGCTCGCACCGAGTATTGGGATGTGACGTACACCTTCAGGGGCCAGGAGCACCGCGTTCAAATGACGGCCCCTCCAGGGCCCACGATCACCGTCAACGAGCAGGGTGAACCGCGCACGTGAACGGGGTTTTGTGACTGCATGCGACGGCCCTTCGGGGCCGTTGTGTTTGGTCTTTCAAGATCAAGCTCGTACATTGGCCGTGCGAGAGCAGCGTACCGGCAGGGCACCCTAAACACGCTTTTCAGCGTGCCTATGCGGATGCGGCAACGGCGGCACGGTGTAGCTCAGATTCGCCAGGTGTGCGCATGCCTCACGCCGACTCTTCTTCAGCCGTACACCCCCGCCCTATGTGCCTTGCACATAGGGATTGCTGCGTCGCTCCCGCCCGAAGCTGCTCTCCGGCCCGTGGCCGGGGATGAACACCGTCTGGTCGCCCATGGGCCAGAGCCGCTGGGTGATGCTGTCGATCAGCTGCTGGTGGTTGCCCTGGGGAAAGTCAGTGCGGCCAATGCTGCCGGCAAACAGCACATCGCCGACAAAAGCGCGGTCGATCTGCGGCGCATGGAACACCACATGGCCGGGGGTATGGCCGGGGGTGTGGCGCACGTTGAGTGTTTCGTTGCCAATCTGCACCGTGTCTCCATCGTGCAGCCAGCGCGTGGGAGTGAAGTGCTTCGCTGGCGGAAAGCCGAACATGGCACTCTGCTGCGGCAGGCCATCGATCCAGAACTGGTCGTCCGGGTGCGGTCCGATGATCGGCAGGTCCAGCCGTTCGGCCAGCTCGCCTGTGCCACCGGCGTGGTCAATGTGGGCGTGCGTCAGCCAGATCGCCTTAAGGTGCAGGCCCAAGCGCTGTATCTGCGCAAGCAGCGCATCGATGTCGCCGCCTGGGTCAATGAGAGCGGCGTCAAGCGTGGCGTCGCACCAGACGATGGAGCAGTTTTGCTGAAAAGGCGTGACGGGGACCGTGAGGTACTTGAGCATGGGCAGAAAAAGTG
>JBQMQB010000123.1:0-1893 GCA_052172715.1 Giesbergeria sp.
GGTGCTGTCGGGCGCACCCAGCTTGAACACTTGCACCGCAGCCGACAGGCGTTGTGCCTGCTCGCGCATGCTTTGGGCCGCAGCCGCTGATTGCTCCACCAGCGCTGCGTTCTGCTGCGTCATCTGGTCGAGTTGGTTGATTGCCTGGTTGACTTGGCCAATGCCATCGGACTGCTCGGATGCGGCCGCCGTGATCTCGCCAATGATGTCGCCCACGCGCTGTACGGAGCTGACGATTTCATCCATGGTGGTGCCGGCGTTTTGTACTAGGCGCGTGCCTGAGTCGACCTTTTCTACCGATGCGCCGATGAGTTGCTTGATTTCCCGTGCTGCCTCTGCAGAGCGTCCCGCCAGGCTGCGCACCTCGCTGGCCACCACGGCAAAACCGCGGCCCTGCTCGCCGGCGCGGGCCGCCTCGACGGCGGCGTTGAGCGCGAGGATGTTGGTCTGGAAAGCAATACTGTCGATCACGCCGATGATGTCGGCTATGCGGCGTGAGCTTTGGTTGATCTCGCCCATGGTGGCGACGACCTCGCCCACTACCTGGCCGCCGCGCGCTGCCACTTCGGCTGCCGAACCGGCAAGCTGGTTGGCTTGGCGGGCAGCATCGGCCGATTGGCGCACGGTGGCGGTGAGCTCCTCCATACTTTGGGCGGTGGTCTGTAGGCTGCTGGCGGTCTGTTCGGTGCGGGCAGAGAGGTCTTGGTTGCCGCTGGCGATTTCGGCGCTGGCGGTGTTGATGCCGTCCACCGCGGTACGCACTTCCTGGAGCATCTGCAGGTAGTGCAGGCGCATGCCATCCACTTCCTGCACCAGAGCGCCAATTTCGTCGTGTTGCTCGGTGTGGAAGGCCTGCGTCAGGTCGCCCTGGGCGACTTGCGTGACGGCTTGGGTCAAGTGGCGCAGAGGCTGGCTGACACCGCGGCGCAGCATGAAGAACAGGCCTGCGCCCAGCAGCACGACCGCGACCGCGATCAGGCTCCAGACGGCGACCAGCACCGGGCGCTGGCCCGCCATGGCTTCGGCGTCAGGCACTTCGGCCACCACCCACAGGCCGTCTGGGCCGGTTTTGCGCAGCAGCGCCCACGGGTCTTTGTCGTCGTTGCCCAATACGCTGGCGGCGTGGCGCACATAGCCGTCGGGTGCGGCGGCGAGGGCGTCGAGAAATGCGCCTGCCTGCGGGAAGGCTTCCAACACCGGTTTTCCGCGTGCGGTGGGGTGGGCGACGAACACTGCCTCACTTTGCTTGCCGCGCGGGTCGATCACATAAGTGCCGCCGTGTTCGAAGAAGCGTGTCTGGGCCACTTGCTTTTGCTGCATCTGCTCCATCACGCCAATGTTGCTGCCGATGAACAGCAGCGCAATCGTCTTTTTGCCTTCGTCCTGCACCGGCAGGTAGTAGCCCATGTAGGGCTTGCCCGACACCACAGTGCGGCCTATCCAGGGCTGACCCGCAAGCGTGGCGGTCAGGGCTGGCCCCGCCTCCAGGGTAGAAGCGGATTCCCGCACGCCTTGCTCGTTCTTGACGGAGCTGGTGATGCTGACAAACCCGTTGTCCTTGCGGACGTACACCCTTGCGACGCCTCCGGTTTCGTTGGCGAATCGGTCGACGGAGCCGTAGTCGTTGTTGACGGGTGCGCCGTAGCTGTTCAACACGCCCGCGGCTTCGTCCAGCGTCATATGGGCATCGAAGTAAGACTGATAGCCCTTCATGGTGTTTTTCACCAATTCGCGGTTGGTGGCATCGGCAGCGTTGAGCGCATTGGCTACGCTTTGCGTGGTGTCGCCTACGCTTTGCACGATCTGGGCGCGCGTGTTGCGCTCGGTCAGTACGGAGATGGCAACACCGACGAACACCAGGACCACTGTGACAAGTGCAATGGCCAAACCCGT
>JBQMQB010000123.1:1993-4344 GCA_052172715.1 Giesbergeria sp.
CGCTTTGCGCACGGCCCCACAGCGTGACCTCGGTGCCAAAGCCTGGGGTCAGGCCCGCAGCGAAGACAGGCTCCAGGTCCACCGTAACCATGTCCATGCTCACACGCCCCACCAGCCGTGTGCGCACGCCGTCCACAAGCACCGGGGTTCCCGTATCGGCATGGCGGGGGTAGCCGTCGGCGTAGCCGCAGGCGGCAACGCCAATGCGCATGGGCGCTTCGGCGACAAAGCGCGAGCCGTAGCCCACGGTGTCACCCGGCTGCAACTGTTGCACCGCCAGAAGTTGGGTCGCCAGTGTCATGGTGGGGGCAAGTTGCCAGCTTGCGGCATCGTGCTCCGGATAGTCGGGCGCACTGCCGTAGAGCGCAATGCCGGCACGTACCCAGTCGCCGCGCACGCTGGCATCGCTTGCGTGGCGCAGGATGGCGGCGCTGTTGCACACGCTGCGCTCGCCCGGCAAATCCTGCGTGGCGGCACAAAACACCTGCCACTGGTGGGCGATGCCGCGTGGCCCGTCGGCGTCGGAGAAGTGCGTCATGTGCGAGATTTCATCGACCTGCGTCAGCGCGTTGAGCCGTGCCCAGGCGCTGCGGTAGCTTCCTGGCGTGAAACCAAGGCGGTTCATGCCGGTATTGAGCTTGAGGAACACGCGGTGCGGGGCCTGCGTCTTGTGGGCGGCAAGCATGTCGATCTGTTCGTCGCAGTGCACCGTGTGCCAGAGCGAGAGGCGTGAGCACAGCTCCAGATCGCGCGGCTCGAACACGCCTTCAAGCAGCAGAATCGGCCCGCGCCAGCCCAGGGCACGCACGCGTTCGGCCTCGGCGAGGTCCAGCATGGCAAATCCGTCGGCGCCGCGCAGCGCTTCGAATACGCGCTCAATACCGTGGCCATAGGCGTTGGCTTTGACCACTGCCCACAGGCGCGCATCGGGCGTTGAGCGGCGGGCGCGCTCCAAATTGGCGGTGAGGGCTTGCGTGTGAATGTGGGCGCAGATCGGACGTGGCATGGCGTGCAGGCAGGTTGCGGGGTGAAGGCCCGATTCTGGCACCAGCCATTTCGGCCACTGCGTTCAGGGGTGCGTGATATAACCGCCGCTCAATTGCCCGGCTACCCGACTACCCCGGCCATCTGCCCACCTGAGATGGCCTTTTTTGCTCCCTGATGAAGCGCGGTTTCTACACCATCATGTCGGCGCAGTTTTTTAGCTCGCTGGCCGACCAGGCACTTTTCATCGCCGCTATGGAACTGCTGCGCACCGGAGGTTCGCCGGAGTGGCAGACCGCCGCACTGGTGCCGATTTTTGCGTTGCCTTACGTGCTGCTCGCACCGTTTGTGGGCGCCTTTGCCGATGCCATGCCCAAGGGGCAGGTCATGTTCATCAGCAATGCCATCAAGATCGTCGGCTGCATCATGATGCTGTTTGGCTCTCACCCGCTGGTTGCGTACGCGGTGGTGGCTTTTGGCGCAGCTGCCTATTCGCCGGCCAAGTACGGCATCCTCACCGAGCTGCTTCCCGCATCGCAGCTTGTCAAGGCCAATGGCTGGATCGAGGGGCTGACCATTGCCTCCATCATCTTGGGTGTCTTGCTGGGTGGGCAATTGGTGGGAGACCGGTTCTCGCCGTGGTTGCTCAGCATTGACCTGCCTTGGATCGACACCGGCATCGACTCAGCGTCCGAGGCGGCCATCGCCGCGCTGATTCTGGTGTACGCCATCGCTGCCTGGTTCAACCTTCGCATTCCGCATACAGGTGTTGAGATGCGGCCCCTGCGCAGCACCCCAGAGGCTAGCGTGATGGCCAGCACTCTCTCGCTGCTGCCTGATTTCTGGACCTGCAACGCACGCCTGTGGCGCGACAAACTGGGTCAAATTTCGCTGTCCACCACAACCTTGTTTTGGGGCGCTAGCGGCAATCTGAAGCTGATCGTGCTGGCCTGGGCCGCAGTCGCTCTGGGGTACAACATCACGCAAGCGTCGGCGCTGATCGGTGTGGTCGCCATTGGCACGGCGGCCGGGGCGCTGCTGGCTTCGATGCGCATGCGCCTGGACCTCGCCACGCGCGTGATTCCGCTGGGCATCGCCATGGGCGTGCTGGTGGTACTGATGGTGTTCATCAGCAACGTCTGGGTTGCGGTGCCGTTCCTTATTGTGCTTGGTGGTCTTGGCGGATTTTTGGTGGTGCCGATGAATGCGCTCCTGCAGCATCGAGGCCACAACCTCATGGGCTCGGGGCGCTCGATTGCGGTGCAGAACTTCAACGAACAAGCGGCCATTCTGGGCTTGGGCGCCTTCTACAGCTTCTCGCTCGAGAGGGGTCTGTCGGTGTTTGGCGCGATCATCATGTTTGGCGT
>JBQMQB010000123.1:4444-6763 GCA_052172715.1 Giesbergeria sp.
TTGCTGCTCAACGCCTTTGTCTGGGGCGTGTCTTGGTGGCCGCTGCGCGTGTTGCTCCAGGCCGGCGTGCACCCGCTTTGGGCCACTGCACTGGTGTACATGGCGGCGCTGATCTGTCTGGTACTGCTTATGCCGGGCAGCGCGCGCAGTTTTTTGCGCACGCCCAAACTGTGGCTGCTGGCTATCGCGGCGGGGTTGACCAACATCTGCTTTAACTGGGCGGTGACGTTGGGCGATGTGGTGCGCGTGGTGCTGCTGTTCTACCTTATGCCGGCCTGGTCGGTACTGCTAGCCTGGTGGCTGCTGGACGAGCGGCCCAGTCTGCTTGCCCTGGTGCGTCTGATGTTGGCCTTTGCCGGAGTGGTGCTGGTGGTGCTGCCGCCGGGGGCGCCGCTGGCGGGACTCGTGAGCGGCCTCTCGGCCACAGATTTTCTGGCCGTGGCCGGTGGGTTTTGCTTTGCGCTGACCAACGTCTTCCTGCGCCGATTCAACCAGACACCCGAGCGCGACCGTATGGTGGCCATGTTCAGCGGTGGTTTTCTCATGGCCACCGTCGGCGCCCTGGTGGCGACTGCCGCTGGTCTGGCCCAGGCCCCGCCCGCGCCAGCCGTGGGCTGGCTGCTCGTGGCAGCAGGCCTCGCCTTTGCGTTTGTGCTCGGTAACCTGGGTCTGCAGTACGGCGCTGCGCGCCTGGCGGCCGGGATCACCGCGCTGGTGATGCTCAGTGAAGTGCTGTTTGCCAGCGTGTCGTCCGTGCTGCTGGGCGCCGCGCAGCTCACGCCGCGCATGCTTGCGGGGGGCGTGCTGATCGTGCTCGCCGCACTGCTGGCGCTATGGCCCAAGCGTGCTGCTCGCAAGCACTAAGAGCGCAGCGCGGCTACCATGCCCCGTTCACTCACAGAGACCACCATGCCCAAGACCGCCTACGACTTTGAAGCCCTGCAGATGGATGGCAGCAGCGTGCCGCTGTCAAATTACCGCGGCCAGGTGTTGCTCATCGTGAACACGGCGAGTGCCTGCGGCTTTACGCCGCAGTTCAAAGGCCTGGAGGCTCTGCACCACGAGTACGCAGGCAAGGGCCTCGTGGTGCTCGGGTTCCCCTGCAATCAGTTTGGCAGCCAGGACCCTGGAACCAACGAGGAAATCGCCTCATTCTGCGAGCTCAACTACGGCGTGAGTTTTCCGATAATGGCCAAGATCGACGTCAATGGTGCACAGGCCAGCCCGCTGTACCGCTGGCTCTCTGCTGAGGCACCGGGGCTGCTTGGCAGCAAGGCGATCAAGTGGAACTTCACCAAGTTTCTCGTCGGACGCGATGGGCAGGTGATCCGTCGCTACGCGCCACAAGAAGCGCCCGAGAACCTGGCAGGCGACATCGACGCGGCGCTGGCCAGCGCCTAAATACTGTTTCTGCCGCCCCCGAACATGCTCCTGAACTGCGTCGCTTACGAACATGGCCACAAGCTGGCTGACATTGGTACAGACCAAATCGCCCACTGGCTCAAGCGGCCCGACGCGTTCGTCTGGGTGGCACTGCTTGACCCGAGCGCGGCCGAGCTCGCGCAGATGCAGTGCGAATTCGGCCTGCACGAGCTGGCTGTGGAAGATGCACTCAAGGGCCATCAGCGCCCCAAGATCGAAGAGTACGGCGACATGGCGTTCGTGGTGATGCACCTTATCGATCCCGAGGCCGGCGAGTTGGCTGTCGGCGAGGTGGCGGTGTTTGTCGGCAAGAACTTCGTGCTCTCGGCACGTACCCGCAGCAGCCAGGGCTTTCTCGGTGTGCGCGAGCGCTGCGAGCGTGAGCCCCTGCTGCTAGAGCGCGGCGCGGGATTCGTGCTCTATGCGCTGATGGACGCGGTGGTAGACCGTTATTTTCCCGTCATCGAACTGTTCGAGGCGGAGCTTGAAGGCATCGAGGAGAAAATTTTCATGCCCGGCTCGGCGCGCGGCAACATCGAGCGGCTGTACGACTTGAAGCACAGCACCTCGGTGCTGCGCCACGCGGTCGCGCCGCTGCTCGAAGTGTTGGGCAAGCTGCACGGCGGGCGTGTACCGGCTGCGTTCATCAACACCCAGGAGTATTTTCGCGATGTACACGACCACTTGGCGCGCATCAACAGCTCGATCGACACCATCCGCGACACCATAGGCACCGCCATTCAGGTGAACCTGTCGATGGTGGCCATCGAGGAGTCAGAGACCACCAAGCGCTTGGCCGCCTGGGCGGCAATCTTTGCCGTGTCGACCGCCATGGCCGGTATCTGGGGCATGAACTTCGAGGTGATGCCCGAGCTCAAGTGGCGCTACGGCTACCCG
>JBQMQB010000124.1:0-6763 GCA_052172715.1 Giesbergeria sp.
CGATGATGGCATCGACGCTTTGCATGCCGCTTGCGACAAGCGCCAACGGTGTTGGGTTTGCAGAAGGCAAGGAGGGGGCGCTTGAAGCGTTCGGGGTAAGGATCGCAGACACTCGGGGATTATAGGAACGCTGACGGGGTAGAAATGTGTCTCGTGCCTGCCTAAGGCGGGTGGTCTTGGCTGCTTCGTCTACGGAGACGTGGCAAGTTGTGATGCTCGCGTGATACACTCGTAGGTTCTTCAGAAATTCTTCTGGGGGAATCTTGTGGGAAGCGGCTTTTGCTGCTTTCGTTAATAGACTCAAGAGGTCAACATGTACGCGGTCATAAAAACCGGCGGCAAGCAGTATCGCGTTGCTTCCGGCGAAAAAATTAAAGTAGAACAGATTGCTGCGGACGTAGGCCAGGAAATCGTGATCGACCAAGTTTTGGCCGTCGGAAACGGCGCTGAACTGAAGGTAGGCACGCCCCTGGTGTCCGGCGCAACCGTGACAGCCACTGTTGTGGCGCACGGCAAGCACGACAAGGTGCACATCTTCAAGATGCGCCGTCGCAAGCACTATCAGAAGCGCCAAGGCCATCGCCAGCAGTTCACGGAACTGCAAATCGGCGCGATTGCCGGCTAATCAGGAGCAGATGTCATGGCACAGAAAAAAGGCGGCGGCTCTACGCGAAACGGGCGCGATTCCAAGCCCAAAATGCTCGGTGTGAAGGCTTTTGGCGGCGAGCTGATCAGCGCAGGCGCGATCATCGTGCGCCAGCGCGGCACCAAGTTCCACCCCGGCGTCAACGTTGGCGTAGGCAAAGACCACACCCTGTTTGCATTGGTGGGCGGCCATGTGTCGTTTGCCGTCAAGGGTGCGTTGTCTAAGCACACGGTGAACGTGACGGCGGCCTGAAAGCGCGCACATTCCGCTGCACTCTGAGCCCCGCTTTGCCGGGGCTTTGTTTTTTGTGCAGCGAGTGCCATTTTGTAAACTGGACCTCCCATGAAATTCGTTGACGAAGCCTATATAGACATTGCTGCGGGTGATGGCGGCAATGGCTGCGTGTCGTTCCGCCACGAAAAATACAAGGAGTTCGGTGGCCCCAACGGCGGCGATGGCGGGCGTGGCGGACATGTGTTTGCCGTGGCCGACCCCAACCTCAATACCTTGGTGGATTTTCGCTATGCACGCCGCCATGAGGCCAAGCGCGGCGAGCACGGCATGGGCTCCGATATGTTTGGCGCCGCCGGTAGCGACATCACGCTCAAGATGCCGGTGGGAACGATTCTGACCGATGCTGAAACCGGCGAAGTGCTCTTTGAGCTGCTGGAGCCTGGCGAGGTCGTGACGATTGCCAAGGGCGGCGATGGCGGCTTTGGCAACCTGCGCTTCAAGAGCGCTATCAACCGCGCGCCGCGCCAGAAGACGCCGGGCTGGCCCGGTGATCGAAGAAATCTCAAACTGGAACTCAAGGTGCTGGCCGATGTGGGCTTGTTGGGCATGCCCAATGCCGGAAAATCCACCTTCATTGCGGCGGTGTCCAACGCCCGCCCCAAGATTGCCGATTACCCGTTCACCACTTTGCACCCCAACCTTGGTGTGGTGCGCGTGGCGCCTGAGCAGAGCTTTGTGGTGGCCGATATTCCTGGCCTGATCGAGGGTGCCTCAGAAGGCGCCGGACTCGGTCACCAGTTTCTGCGCCATTTGCAGCGCACCCGTTTGCTGCTGCATGTCGTCGATATGGCGCCCTTTGACGATGCGGTCGATCCGGTCGCACAGGCCAAAGCAATCGTGGGTGAACTCAAGAAATACGACAGCGCCTTGTTCAAAAAACCGCGCTGGCTGGTCCTCAACAAACTCGACATGGTGCCCTCCGATGAGCGGGCTGCACGCGTAGCCGATTTCGTCAAACGGTTCAAATGGAAAGGGCCGGTGTTCCAAATTTCAGCCCTGACCCGTGAAGGCTGCGAACCGCTCGTGCGGGCGATCTATGACCATGTCAGGGCCGAGAAGGTCGCCGAGCAGGCCCCCACTGGCGAACAGGATCCTCGTTTTCCTGATGCTCAGGCCTCTTGAATACCCGAATTGCTATATAAACAATAGCTTTGGACGTTTGCTATTTAAGCGCTAGAAGGCGAAATGACTGCAGAAAACTCGGGTGTACTTCAGCAGGCGCACCGCATTGTCGTGAAGGTCGGCTCCAGCCTGGTCACCAATGAAGGCCGTGGATTGGATGCGCAGGCCATAGGCGAGTGGGCGCGGCAACTTGCCACGCTGGTCAATGGCGGGGTAGGTGGCAAGCGCGAAGTCATTATGGTTTCCAGCGGTGCCATCGCAGAGGGCATGAAACGCCTTGGCTGGAGCGTGCGCCCGCGCCAGGTGCACGAGCTGCAGGCTGCGGCCGCCGTCGGCCAGATGGGTCTGGCGCAGATGTACGAAACCAAGCTGCGGGAAAACGGTATTGGCAGCGCGCAGGTGCTGCTGACGCACGCCGACCTGGCCGACCGGGAGCGCTACCTCAATGCCCGCTCGACACTGCTGACCCTGCTGCGGCTGGGCGTGGTTCCGGTGATCAACGAAAACGACACAGTCGTCAACGACGAAATCAAGTTTGGCGACAACGACACACTGGGCGCCTTGGTCGCCAATCTGGTGGAGGCCGACGCACTGGTCATTCTCACCGACCAGAAGGGGCTCTACACCGCAGACCCGCGCCGCGATCCTGCAGCCACTTTCGTGCACGAGGCGCGAGCCGGTGATCCGGCACTCGAGGCCATGGCGGGCGGCGCTGGTTCCAGCATAGGGCGCGGCGGCATGCTCACCAAAATATTGGCGGCCAAACGTGCTGCCGGTTCAGGCGCCTCCACGGTGATTGCCTGGGGTCGCGAGCCCGATGTGCTTTTGCGTCTGGCTGCGGGCGAGACCATTGGCACGCTGCTGGTGTCGCAAACGGCAAAGCAACAAGCGCGCAAGCAATGGATGGCAGACCATCTGCAGTTGCGCGGTGCTGTGCGGGTGGATGTGGGCGCCGCCACCAAATTGTGCGCCGAGGGCAAGAGCCTGTTGCCGATTGGCATGACGTCTGTGGAAGGTGAGTTTGAGCGCGGCGATGTCATTGCCGTGCACGACCCTGAAGGCGTCGAAATTGCCCGTGGTCTGGCCAACTATGCCAGCAGCGAAGCGCGGCGCCTGTGCAGGAAACCATCTAGCGCCTTCGAGCAGTTGCTCGGGTATGCGGCCGAACCGGAAATGCTACACCGCGACAACCTTGTGCTCACGGGGCGCTGAGAGCGGCCCGTGCATTGGTCTGAGTAAAATGACCAGTCGAATCAACCCTAAAAGCGGCAGTGAGAGACGTTCCTGCTCTCGGGGTGAGCGGTTCTCTGGAAGACAAAGAGCGCTGCATCCTAGCCGCCCTCGCTCAGTCGTCAACCGCTGTTTTAGGTTGAAACACTGGCTGCAGTTCCATGGCGATTGCCGGATTGCATTTTTGCGGATCCGGATCAAAACTAGCCCCAGGGGGCAGCTCCACCCCCGGATGCACCAGCATGGAGCCGATTCTGTGGAGCCCTTCATGGCCTGAATCGCCATCGCGCGCACGGATGCCGCTGCGCAGATAACGGTTGCGCTGCTCGTGCCGGGGCACGAAGCGCGACAACTCCGTCAGCGCAGTCTCGTACACGCTACGCTTGAACTCCACTACCACTTCTAGCGGCACCCAATAATCGTTCCAACGCCAGGCGTCGAACTCCGGGTGGTTGGTGGCACGCAGGTTCAAATCCCAGTCGTGACCCACCAATTGAAGCAAATACCAAATTTGCTTCTGCCCCTTATAGTGTCCGCGCGCGTCACGGCGGATATACCGGTCAGGCACCTCATAGCGCAACCAGTCCCGGGTCCGGGCCACCACGCGAACGTGGTTGGGGTGCAAGCCGACTTCTTCGTGGAGTTCCCGGAACATCGCCTGTTCGGGCGATTCGCCGCGGTCTATGCCGCCTTGCGGAAACTGCCAGCTGTGGGTGCGTATGCGCTTGCCCCAGAACACCTGGTTTCTCTGGTTGAGCAGGATGATGCCGACGTTCGGCCGAAAGCCGTCCCGGTCAAGCATAATCGAACCCCAAAATCTTAAAACTGCGTCCATTATGCACGGCACTTGCCTGCAGCGACGGTAAGCGCGCGCGCAGTCTGCAATGTTCCGATGAAAGCCTCCCAGTTCTTTATTTCCACCCTCAAGGAAGCTCCCGCCGACGCCGAAGTGGCGAGCCACCAGCTCATGACCCGCGCCGGCCTGATCAAAAAATTGGGCGCCGGTATTTACACCTACATGCCCATGGGTTTGCGCGTGGTGCAGAAGGTCGAAGCCATCGTGCGCGAAGAGATGAACCGCGCCGGAGCGGTGGAACTCGCCATGCCGGTGGTCCAGCCGGCTGAGCTGTGGCAGGAAACCAAGCGGTTCGAGACCATGGGCCCCGAGTTGCTGCGCATCAAGGACCGCCACGGGCGCGACTACGTCGTGCAGCCCACCAGCGAAGAGGTGGTGACCGACATCGCGCGGCAGGAACTGCGCAGCTACAAGCAGCTGCCGCGCAATTTCTACCAGATTCAAACCAAGTTCCGCGACGAGCGTAGGCCCCGCTTTGGCCTCATGCGCGGGCGCGAGTTCACCATGAAGGACGCCTACAGCTTCGACCGCGACGTCGGTGCTGCAAAAGCCAGCTACCAGACCATGGCGCAGGCCTATCGGCGCATTTTTGACCGCTTTGGCCTGCGCTACCGCGCTGTGGCAGCCGACAGCGGCGCCATCGGTGGCGACCTGAGCGAAGAATTTCAGGTGATTGCTGCCACGGGCGAAGATGCCATCGTCTACTGCCCTGGCAGCGACTACGCTGCCAACATGGAAAAGGCCGAGGCGCTCGCGCCGACCGGCCCGCGTCCGGTGGCTGGGCGGCCCATGGCCAAAACGCCTACGCCAGGCAAAAGCACCTGCGCTGCAGTGGCCGAGCTGCTCAACGTGCCGCTGGCCAGCACGGTGAAGTCGCTGGTGCTGGCGACCGACCAGACCAACGAAGCTGGCGAAATCGTCAAGAGTGAGGTGTGGTTGCTGCTGCTGCGCGGCGACCACGACATGAACGAAATCAAGGTGGGCAAGGTGGCGGGGCTGGATGCGAGCTTCCGCTTTGCCACGCTCCCCGAAATCGAAACGCACTTTGGCTGCCAGCCCGGCTACCTTGGCCCCATTGGCCTGCTGCAACCTGTGCGCCTGGTGGTGGACCGCGAAGTGGCGGTGATGGGCGATTGGATTTGCGGCGCCAACACGGCCGATTTTCACTACACCGGCGTGAACTGGGGCCGCGATTTGCCCGAACCCGATCTGATCGTCGATATCCGCAACGTGGTGGCGGGCGATGCTTCGCCCGACGGCGCCGGGCCGTTGGCCATTGAACGCGGCATCGAAGTGGGCCATGTGTTCTACCTGGGAACCAAATACAGCCGCGCCATGAGCGCGACATTCCTGGACGAGAACGGCAAGCCGCAATTTTTCGAAATGGGTTGCTACGGCATCGGTATTACGCGCCTGCCAGCGGCCGCTATCGAGCAAAACCACGACGAGCGCGGCATCATTTGGCCCGATGCCATTGCACCCTTCACCGTGGTGCTGTGCGCCATCACGCCGGATCGCTTTCCAGAAGTGAAGGCCGCTGGTGAGCAGCTTTACGCGCAGTTGCTGGAAGCGGGTGTGGACGTCATCCTGGACGACCGCGGCGAGCGCCCAGGCGCCATGTTTGCCGATTGGGAGCTTATTGGGGTGCCGCACCGCGTGACCATTGGTGATCGGGGCCTTAAAGAAGGCCTTGTCGAATACCAGCACCGGCGCGATACTGAGGCGGCCAAAATCGCATTTACAGATATTCTGGCCCATTTAAAGGGCTGTCTTAGCTTATGAAAACGGGGATTTCACGTCGCAGCTGCCTTGCCGCAGCGCTGCCTGCATTGGTGCCGCTGGGTTGGGCTGTGCCCGGCGTGGCGCACGCTGGACGGCAGGCTGAAGAGCCGTTGATGGATTCGGTGCGCTCAGCGCTCAGCTCGGCCATCGCCTTTGAGGGGCCGCCCGAACCAGAATTTGCCACCACGCAAGAGCGCGTTCTGTATGTGCGTTGGCTTGCGGAGATGAGCGATCGCATGCGGCGGCGCAAGCTCGATTGGGAGGTGCGGCGCGATTTTCTGCAAACCGCCTGGTACGAGAGTCGGCGCGCGGGCCTCGATGTGTCGCTGGTGCTCGGCCTGGTTCAGGTTGAGAGCGCGTTCCGTAAATACGCTGTCTCTAGCGTGGGCGCGCGTGGGTACATGCAGGTCATGCCATTCTGGACGCGCGTCATTGGCGATAGCGACCCCGCCAAGTTGTTCCATATGCAGACCAATTTGCGCTTTGGCTGCGTCATCCTGCGGCACTACTTGGACCGCGAGCGTGGTGACCTGTACATGACGCTGGGGCGCTACAACGGCAGCCGTGGCCGCTCGCCGTACCCGAACGCGGTGTTTTCCGCGCAGCGCAACTGGCAGTTCGACGGACGCCTAACCGGCTGATCGGTCTGTAGCGGCTGGCCCTGCAGCGCGGTCTGGTGCGGCAAATTGTTTTAGTTTCCGCACGCAAAAAAGCCGCCCGTGGGCGGCTTTTGCATATCTGGCGATTAGACCTCAGCGCGCAAGCGTCTGCTTGAGTTCACCCGACTCGTACATCTCCATCATGATGTCCGAGCCGCCGATGAATTCGCCCTT
>JBQMQB010000125.1:0-6730 GCA_052172715.1 Giesbergeria sp.
GACAGGTGCTGGCTGCGCTCGGCAAGCAGGTATTCGCGGCGGCTGAAGGCGGTTTCTATGACCAGCATGGCCACGGGCAGGGCGTTGGTGCGCTGCCAGAACGCCGGGTTGCCGCCCCCGGTGTCGCCGCTGAACACCCACCAGCCGCGCTTGCCCTGCACGGCATAGCCCACTGCGGGCACGGTGTGGGCAGCGGGCAGTGCTTCAAGTGTGGCGCCGCCTACGCTCAGTACATCGCCGGTGGCCAGCGGCACAAAGCGCAGCAGCGGTGCAGCGCTGCTGGGGATGCGGCTGAAGTCTGGCCAGATGGTGTCGTTAAAAATGTGGGCGCGCAGTGCCTCTATGGTGCCCGGCAAGGCATGCACCTGCAGCGGGTGGCGGCGCAACGCGGCCACCGAGTCGATCATCAGTGGCAGGGCTGCGATGTGGTCCAGGTGCGAATGTGTCAGAAACACATGGTCGATGGCGGCCATTTCGTCCAACGTAAGGTCGCCCACGCCAGTGCCCGCATCGATCAGGATGTTGCCGTTCACCAGGAACGAGGTAGTGCGGCAGCCTTGGGAGATGGCGCCCGAGCACCCGAGCACACGAATTTTCATTTGGCAGCGTTTATTTGGTGTCGAAACGGGTGGCCCCGTCCCAATCTGGCTGGTAGGGTAACACCCGCAGCGCCGCCACACGGTCGCAGTACCAGTCGAGCGGTGCAGTGTGGAGCGATGTACTGCGCAGGGTGCGTGCGTGAACGTCGCAGGCAGCCCAATCTTGCCCCCGAAGGCTGGCCAGCGCCCGGTGCCACAACGCCAGGGCTTGCATTTTCTCGGGTGAGACTTCGCTGGCTTTGCCGAGAGGGCAGTAAATCGCCACGGCGTCTTCCTTGCCCTTGACGCGCACGCGGTCGAGCTCCTGCCAGACAAACCCGCTGGCCTGCTGGCGCGTAGATTCGCTGGCCACGATCTCCACACCGTACACCTTGCACAGGCCTTCGAGGCGTGAGCCGAGGTTGACGGCGTCGCCGATCACGGTGTAGCTGCGGCGCATGTCCGAGCCCATGTCGCCCACGCACATGGTGCCGGTGTTGAGCCCAATGCCGATACCGATTTCGGGCAGAGCCTGGGTGCGGTGCTGCGTGTTCAGCGTTTTGACGGCGCTGACCATGTCCAGCGCCGCCTGCACTGCCAATGCAGCATGGTTTGGTGTGGCCACTGGAGCGCCCCAGAAGGCCATAACGCAGTCGCCCATGTACTTGTCGATGGTTCCCATCTGCCGACGAATAGCGTGCGTGAGGCGGCTGAAGATGGTGTTGAGCAGGGCCTGGAGTTGCAGCGGCTCCATGCGCTCGGACATGGCGGTGAAGCCTCGCATGTCGCAGAACATGACGGTGAGCTCGCGGCTGGCCGCCTGCATGCTGTAGCGCTCGGGCGCCAGCAGCATTTCGTCCACGAGTTCTGGCGGTACGTAGGTGCCAAACAATTGCGCCAAGTTGCGTTTGGTCCGGCTTTCGGTCAAGTAGCCATGGGCCATGTCGAGCGCCGTGGCCATCACTACCACCACCAGCGCAGTGGCCAGTGGCAGCGCCAAGCCGTAGCCCAGGTACAGGGCGGCATTGGTTGCCACCAAGGCCGCCAGCACACCGCCTGCCATCGGCAGCGCGCGGGCGGCGCTGAGCAAAGGCAGGGCAATTGCCAGCAGCAGGCCTGCCACGACAATCTGCGCCACATCGAACGCCTGGGCGTAGTCGGGCCGGTGAATGGCTTTGCCGTCCAAGAACCCTGAGAGCATGTTGGCGTGTGCTTCTACACCGGCGTATGCCTGACCCACGGGAGTTGCGCGCAGGTCCTGCAGGCCAGGAGCAGTGGAACCGAGTAGTGCAATTTTGCCGCGTAGGCTTCCTGACGGGAGCTTGCCTTCTAGTACATCGGCTGCCGACAGGAAACGAAACGAGCCGCCACTCGGCCCCCCTGCCCCGCGGTAGGGCACGAGGACGGCCAGTTTCTCATCCACGGGAATGAACGTTCGGTCGGTGCCGTTTTGCAGCGCGACGCCACGCAGAAAAGCGCGCTTACCTAACACCGGGCTGGTAGCGAATGCCGGCACAGCGTCTGCACCGCCGAGCACGGTTCGGTACATGGCAAGCGCGAGCGATTCATAGTACGCGCCCTGGTACTCAGCAAGCAGCGGCAGCGAGCGCACTACGCCGTCGCTGTCGCTGATGACGTTAAAAAATCCCGCCGCCGGTGCTGCCTTTGACAGCTGCGCAAGGTTGCTACCGTAGCCATTCCAGACGGTGGCATTGAGCGCCTGGCCGCCCAGCTGCGCCGATGTGAGGACGGGCGGCGGAAGGGCGCCGCGTGCCTGGCCATCGCGGTCGCTGGTGAAGTAGTAACCGAGCACCGCGTTTTGCGTGTCCAGGGCGCTCGCAAAACGTGCATCGTAGTCGAGCGCGGGCGAGAGGCGCTCGATTTCTCTGGCCAAACCGGGTTGCCCTTTGAGTGGGCCTTGCGCCAGTTGCCTGAGGTGCGAGAGGCCGGAGCTGTTGTCTGCCTCTGCAAAGACGACGTCGAAACCTAGCACCGAGATGCCCTGGCGCTCAAATAATTCGGTGACAAAGGCGGCCATTTTGTCGCGGCCCCACGGCCATTGGCCTATGCGCTGCAGGCTGGCTTCGTCGATGTCGACGAGGACGATGCGATCGTCGGATGTGTGCGGCAGGGTGGCGCGCAAGCGCGTGTCGTAGATCAGGTGCTCAAGCCGTTCCAGGAACTGGAACGAAACACCGCCCGACGCATGCAGCACGCCCAGCACCACCGGCACGAACACCCACACCATGCGGCGCCAGCGCCGCTGCAATAGGCGGGCAAACGACTGGGCCACGCGCAGGCGGGGTGCAGTGCGTGTTAGCGATGCAGGGGCTTAGACCAACACGAACTGCATTTCGGTGCCGGCCAGCACCATGCGGTCCCCATCTTTCAAGGGAACGGGCTCGCTGCCAATACGGCTGCCGTTGAGTTCTGGCATTTCGGGCCCCTCGACATGCGCCAGCACAAATCCGTAGTTGCGCCGCGTGATCGATGCCACGGCCACACCAGGCTTGCCGATGGTGGTGACTACCTTGCTGACCGCAACTTCGCGGCCTGCGGCTGCGCCCGAGAGCACACGAATGGATGCATGTTGCAGCTTGACCGCTGCGGCCTGGGCCGACAGGCCGGTGGTGCCTGGGCGGGGGGTGGAAATTGCCCTGGCGCCAAGTGGAGGCAGCATTCCAGGCTTGAACACCATGGTTTTTTCAAACTGCGGGCTGTCGTCTTCGTTGAAATAGCGAATCTTGTACTTGCCGACTTCCAGCGTGTCACCATTGTTCAGCTCTTGCCGTGTCACGGCCTTGCCGTTGACATAGGTGCCATTGGTGCTGCGCAGATCTTCAATCGCGACATCATTGCCGGCCATGTGCAGTGCCGCGTGCTCTCCGCTCACGGCCAGGTTGTCGATCACGATGTCGTTGTAAGGACGCCGACCCAGTGTGGTTCTCTCTTTCGTGAGATCCACTTCTTTGATGACGACTCCGTCAATCGAAACAACCATTCTTGGCATGACCCACTCCCAATATGTGCTTACTATTCGACAATTTGTTGCGAAGGCAGGTCAGGTGCGCAGAAGGCGCGACATCAACCCTTGTTTGCGTGGACCTGTGCTTGCTTTGGCCAAAACTACGCTGATATTGTCGCGCCCGCCGTTGTTGTTGGCGGTCTCGATTAACCGGGTGGCCATTTCGTCGAGCGAATGGCGCGACCCAAGCAGTGCGGTAATGTCTGCATGTTCCACCATTTCACTCAGACCATCCGAGCACAGCATATACAGATCACCCGCCTGTACTTCAAATTCGTTTACTTCTAACAACACCATCTCTTCGACGCCCAGCGCACGGGTTACCAAATTGCGGCTGGTAGATGCGGCTGCCTGCTGCGGTGTAATTAGGCCGGCGTCGATTTGTTCCTGGAGCCAGGAGTGGTCACGTGTGAGGACTTCCAGAGCGGCGCCGCGCAGCCTGTAGCAGCGTGAATCGCCAATATGGCCCAGCATCAGACGCGGGCCCTGAAAAACGCCCAGTACCAGCGTGGTTCCCATGCCGGCGTACTGCGGATTGGCCTCAGCAGCCTGCAAAATGCCCTGGTTGGCGTTGTCTACACAGATTTCCATGGCGCGGCGCACATCAAAAGCTCTGAGTCGTGGCCCCGCCTGGGCAAGCCAGCGCGCCATTTCATCGCGAATGAAGTTAATGGCCATGGTGCTGGCCACTTCACCTGCGTTGTATCCCCCCATACCGTCGGCCAGTAAGGCGAGTTGGGCCAGGGAATCGACGCTCACTGCGTCTTCATTGTTGGTGCGCACGCGCCCGGTGTCGGTGCGGGCGCAAAACTCATAAATCATGGAGGCAGCACTCATCAGATCCTTGCACGCGTGGCTTGGGCTGCTGCTGGCGCGGCCAAGCTGTCCAACACGGTGTCTGGGAAATCCGACATGGGAGGGGAGTGAAAATCTGAATGCGCATCATAGTCGAGTGGAGCGCCTGTTTCAGACGGGGACGCAGGGGAAAGTTCGGCGCATGCTTCGCGCAGCGCAATGGCCATTTGCGCACCCGTCTGAAAGCGTGCCCCTGGTTTTTTGTGCAGCGCCCGCGCGACAATGATGGCGACCGAAACCGGCAGTTCGGCGCGCAGGCCGCGCACGTCCGCCGGGACTTCGTTGGCGATGGCGTGCATCAGCGCACCGACCGTTTCGCCGCGCAGTGGCAAACTGCCTGTGAGCAACTGGAACAGGGTGACGCCTAGCGCATAAATGTCGCAACGGCCATCGGCACGGATTCCCATAATCTGTTCGGGTGACATAAAACTTGGCGTACCCAAAACCAGGCCTGTGCGAGTTTTGTTGTTGTCGGTGATGCGTGCGATTCCGAAGTCGGTCACCTTCACGCTGTCGTTGGCGGCGTCGTACACGATATTGGATGGCTTGATATCGCGGTGCACCACCCGGTGGTGGTGTGCGTAATCAAGCGCATCGGCGACGCGGGCGGCGATGGAGAGCACTACTGGCACCGCCAGCAAGTGTTCTGGCTGGACCGAATGTGACAAATCTTTGCCTTGCAGCCGCTCCATGGCGATCCAGCTCAGCCCCTGCTCATTGCCGACGTCGTAGATTGCCACGATCTGCGGGTGTTGCAGGCGCCCGGCCGATTCGGCCTCGCGAAAAAACCTGGCGCGGGCGTCGACCAGCGCAGCCCCTTCAAATTCGTGGCCAAGGGCCAATGTCTTGAGTGCGACCTCACGGGCGATCACTGGGTCGCGCGCCGCATACACCTTGCCCATGGAGCCGCGTCCGAGCTCTCCTTCGATTTCGTAGCGCCCGAGGCGGTTCGGCGCGCCCGTCACGTCTGTCTCCTGGGGTGTCGCGGGTTCCGAGTCTTGCGCATGTGCTGACGTCTCGGCAAGGTGCTTGGCTCGCTTGAGGCGGGCGGCCGCATCGCGGTACAGGGGGGCATGTGCCACGAGGCGCGCAAAAACATCCCGTGCCTTGCCATAGGCTTCTTTGCGCTCGAACGCCTTTCCCAGCCGGTACAGGTCGTGCAGCACGTCGCCGCGAACCGGCAACAGTGCGAGTTGGCTGAATGCAGCATCGAGCTGGCCCTTCTCCTGCAAGGCCAGTGCCTGAAGTCGTGGGTCGGGGGCGCCGCTGCTCGGCGCCGAATCGCCCACCGTGACAGCAAGCCGGGCGATGTGGCCGTAATGTCCGGCCAGCAGTGTCAGTAGCACCAGTAGCGGCATTTCGCCGCTCATCCATCCTGATGCGAGGCAGACTGCAGCAAGGGCTGCGCCAATCAGAATGCCCAACCACACCTGCAGCAACGGCAACACTGTGAAGTAGGCAAACACCACCAACAAGGCACCCAGTGCCAAGGGCGACGTGGCCATGGGCGCTGCACCCAAAGCGACACCCGCAAGGAGTGCCAACGCGCCAAAGGCTACGGGCCATGCCGATTCGCGCCACCACGGAGCTTTAAGAAGCCCGTTGGCCGATGCTGGGGCACGGGCGCGACGCGCTTTGTCTCTGCTTGTCAAAGTGTTGCCCCCGTGCCATGCGTGGTGAAAGTTCGGTTCAGTTGACCCGCAATTTTTACGCCTTTGGGTGCGTGAAGAAAGGCTTGTGAACCCTATGGTCGCAAAAAAACCCGCTCACGGCGGGTCTTTTTGCGGTAAACGCCCGCTTACAACTGGGCTTTGAGCAATTTACCCAATTCGGAAGGGTTGCGTGTGACGATAAAGCCGCACTCTTCCATGATGGCCAGCTTGGCGTCGGCCGTGTCGGCGCCGCCCGAGATCAGCGCACCGGCGTGGCCCATGCGCTTGCCTGCGGGGGCGGTCACGCCTGCGATAAAGCCGACGATAGGTTTCTTCATGTGGGCCTTGCACCAGCGTGCGGCTTCGGCTTCGTCCGGGCCACCGATTTCGCCAATCATGATGACGGCGTCGGTGTCAGGGTCGTCGTTGAACGCCTGCATCACGTCAATGTGCTTGAGGCCATTGATTGGGTCGCCGCCAATACCCACGGCGGTCGACTGGCCCAGGCCCACTTCGGTCAGCATCGCCACGGCTTCGTACGTCAACGTGCCAGAGCGGCTGACAACGCCGATGCGGCCCTTGCGGTGGATGTGGCCGGGCATGATGCCGATCTTGATTTC
>JBQMQB010000126.1:0-6721 GCA_052172715.1 Giesbergeria sp.
GTGCTGTTGTCGGCAATGGGCGCCAGCGGGCCTACGCCATGCGCACTGAGCCGACCGGGGGCAATGGTGAAGTCGCGCTCAAGCACCTCCACCACCGCCTGTGCACGCTGGAGCGAGAGTTCCAGGTTTCCCTCAATGCCGCCCACACCATCGGTGTGACCGACCACGTAGAGCCGTGCCTCTGGCTGGGCCTTGAGGTAAGCAGCCACCCCGGCCAGGGCCGCGCGGGCGCCCTCCTCAAACTGGGCACTGCCCGAGACGAACTGCACCCCGGCCAAAGTCGCGCGGCCAGGGCCAGACAGCGCCTTGTTCAGCGCCGAATCGGTGGCTGCAGGTGGCGCTACCACGGGTGAAGAAAGGTCACGCAGAACGCGTGCCTCCACGATGTCGATGGCGATGTAGGCGCCCTGCCGGGCCTTGGAAGCCGCATCGCCCTGGGGCCAATCCACGGCCACCAGGCGCACGGTGGTGTTGTCCTGCTGGAAGGTGCCAGTGCGCAAGCTCGCCGGGCGCGCCGCGGAGAACACCTGGGGTGTGCGGTTGTTCACCAAGGCATCGCGCTTGCCCGGCGCAAAGCTGGCGAGAAAGTTCACCCACTTGGCAGGCGCAGCGCCCTTGTCCTGCGCCGAGTCGTAGAGCGTCTGAAAGCCCTGGGCTACCAAGGCGCGGGCATGGCTGTCGTAGAGCTGCGCAGCAGTGGTGCTGCCAGCTGCCTCGTACCACAGGCGGGTAACGCGCCCATCCAGGCTCAGCGGGGGCTCAGCGTAGCGCCGCTGCCCTTTGTCAAGGTCAAAACCGGTGTAGGTGGTGGTTTGAAATTCCAGGCTGCCATGCCCGATCTGCCCATAGCCAATCAGCACCGCGCCGGGAAACCGCTGCACCAGCGGGTGGTCGCGCCCCCCGGTGACATCGCGTACAGCAGCACCTGCGGATGCAGCGCAGAGCGCCAGAGCCAGCCACACCAGCCAGCGGGCGAAGACGTTTCGAACCATGCAATCCACCTGTTCCAGACAAAACAAAAACCATAGAGACAACCCGCACAGAAACGTTCTATTGCTCTGCAGCATCGCCTAGCGCATCGCCGCTGAAGGCGCCAGCCGATGGGCCGCCTTTGCGCTGCTTGCGTGCGGTCTTCTTCGCTTCGCGCGCGGCGTCCTGCAGCAGGCCGGCGGCGCGCCAGGCCTCGAACTCCTCGGGCGTCTCCAGGGTGATGCGGCCGAGCACGGCAGTGCGAAAATCGGTGAGTACAATTTCTGCCGCTTTTTGCATGTTGATACGCCCGCCAGCCATCACCGCGCCACGCTTCTTTCCGATCGCGGCCAGCAGTTCCTGGTCGTTCATTTCCGCCAATGCGCCGGGCGCAAGGTTCAATCGGTAGCGCGCTTCAAGCAGTGGTGCGTAGTGCGCCTGCAAGCGCAGCAAAAGCTCCAGCGAGACCAGCTCTTCGTCGTAGGCATTGCGCCCCACCGCGCCACTGGCCGCCAGGTGGTAGCCGCTCTCGGGCGCGGTGATGCGCGGCCAGAGCATGCCTGGGGTGTCCCACAGGTAAAAGTCGTCGGCCACGGTGATGCGCTGCTCCAGCTTGGTAATGCCGGCCTCGTCGCCCGTCTTGGCCTGGCGCTTATTCGAGAGCGTGTTGATCAGCGTCGATTTGCCCACGTTGGGCACGCCGCAAATGAGCACGCGCATAGGCTTGGCCATGCCGCTGCGGGTGGGTGCCAGCAGATGGCAGGCGTCAATCAAGCGGCGCGCCGGCGCGCTCTCAGAGGCATCAAGCGCCATGGCGCGCGTGCCCTGCTGGGCGTTGTACCAGTTCACCCACTCCTCGGTGCACTCGGGGTCGGCCACATCCTGCTTGTTGAGCACCTTGAGCGTCGGCTTGTGCCCCGTAAGCTCGGCCAGCAGCGGATTGGCGCTAGAGCCTGGCAGGCGCGCGTCGAGCACTTCGATCACCACATCGATGTCTTTGATGCGCTCGGAAATTGCCTTTTTCGTCAGGTGCATGTGCCCTGGGAACCACTGAATCGCCATCCATCGACCTCTCTTGTGTGTAGACCGCGCTCAAGCGCGCACCATCCAAAATCCCCAGCCCAGCCCCAATCCGTAGACCAGCGCTGCCGCAATACCCAGCACCAACGCGGGGCGCAAACCGGCAGGTCCGCTGGCACGGCGCAACAGCAGCACACCCGCAGCGAGCGACAAGGGGGCCGCCGCCAGCGCCGCCAGCGTGGGCCGCGGCAGCACCACCGCTGCCACCATGGCAACCACCCACGCCTGCGCCGCCACTGCGACAGCCAAATAGAGCCAGGCGGCACGCACCAGGCCCAAGCGCACCGCAAGTGTGCGCTTGCCCACATGGGCGTCAGCCGCCGCATCAGGGAACGCATTGGCCAGCAGCACGTTGCCGATCATCAGGCCATAGCCCAGCGCCGCCACCGCCGGGATGACAAAAAACCGCCCGCGCTGCACATAGTCAGCGCCCACCACCACCACCGCCCAGGCAAGCGCCACGGCGATTTCGCCCAACCCGCGCGACATGAGCGCCAAGGGCGGCGCCGAATACGCCCAGGCCAGCAGCAGGCCCACCAGCCCGATAAGCAGCAAACCACCGCCGCTGTGCACCGCCAGCAGCAGCCCACCCAGTACCACGACCATGCCGAGAGCCAGCGAGACCTGGCGCATATCCTGCGCGGTGACCACGCCGCCTTGCACCAGGCGCGAGCCACCGGTAAAGGGGTACAGGCCGCTGGTGTTGGCGGCGTCCGCCCCGCTCATGGCGTCGGCAAAATCGTTTTGCATATTGGCGCTGGCGTGCGCCAACAGCGCCAGGACCAAGGTCGCCAGGCCACGCTCCCACGAAAACCCGCAGCCACAGGCCGCGGCAGACGCCATGCCCACTGCGCAGCCCACCGCCGTGACCACAAGAAAACCGGGCCGCGCCATGCGCAGCCATAGCGTCCACGAAGCAGGTGAAATGGGAGCGGGAGGGTTCACGGAAGATAGGCACGCCCGCTTTCGGGCAATCGCCAAGCTTACGGCACAGCACTCCTTCGGCCTGTAGCCGGGGCGCTAAATTGACCTGAACCCTCGCAAGGGGCAGTGCCAGCGGTTAGGCTTGCGCCCCATGGACTACGACATTCTCATCAGTGGCGCCGGCCCTGCCGGTTTGTGCTTGGCGCGTTCGCTCTCGGGCTGCGGGCTCTCTATCGGCGTGGTCGAGCCGCAGCCGCTCACCGTGCTGGAAACCCCGGCCTACGACGGGCGCGAGATTGCGCTCACGCAGCGTTCGGCGCACCAAATGCGCGCGCTCGGCCTGTGGGACCGCATTGAAGCCTATGAGCCAACGGCCTTCTCCGCCCTGCGCGACGCGCAGGTGCTCGACGGGCATTCGCGCTACGCCATGCGCATCGACCACGGGCTTTCGCGCCACGACGAGCTGGGCTGGCTGGTGTCGAACCATCTGATTCGCCGCGCCGCTTTTGCAGAAATGCGCGCCGCGCAGGAGAAGAACGGCGACATCACCCTGCTCGCGGGTGAAAGCGTGGCCAAAGCGCATACCGATGAGCACGCCGCGCAGGCCACGCTTGCCAGCGGCAAAGAGCTCACCGCGCACCTGCTGGTGGCGGCCGACAGCCGCTTTTCCAGCACGCGCCGCGCTATGGGCATCAGTGCCGACATGCACGACTACGGCCGCTCCATGCTGCTGTGCACCATGACGCACGAGGTGCCGCACCACCATGTGGCCTGGGAATGGTTTGGCTACGGCCAGACCTTGGCTTTGCTGCCCATGAACGATGCGCCGGGCACCGGTGCGCACCGCTCCTGCGTGGTGCTGACGCTGCCGCACCACCAGCTCGATGGCCTGGACAAGCTGGCTGAGCCGGAGTTTGGCGACGCACTGACCGCCCGCTTCTCGCAGCGCCTGGGCCGCATGGAACTGGCCAGCACGCGGCATTTGTACCCGCTGGTCGGCGTGCGCCCGCACCGCCTGGTGGCCGAGCGCTTTGCCTGCGTGGGCGACGCTGCCGTGGGCATGCACCCGGTGACGGCGCACGGCTTTAACTTTGGCCTGCTGGGCATCACCACGCTCTCGGACGCGATTCGTTCGGTTCAGCTCACCGGGGGCAACATTGCCTCGCGCCGCCTGCTGGCCGACTACGAGCGCGCCCACCGCCGCGCCACCCTGCCGCTGTACCTGGCCACCAACCTGGTCGCCCGCCTCTACACCGACGACGCCGGCCCCGCGCGGCTCCTGCGCGGCGCGGCACTGCGGCTGGCGCAGAACTTCCCGCCATTCAAGCGGATGGTGGCAGCATCGCTGTCGGGGAGCCACTAAGCTATTGAAATAATAGCTGCTAGCGCTTACCAGATAATCGTTATAGGCTGTTTTCTTATGGATTTTTTCACCCTAAAACACTCTGTAGCAAGAGACTGGGTGAGGGTGTAGCTGACCAACGACGCCGTGCCGCATATTCCGCGATTGGGGTCTGAGCACGAGTTTCGCTGCGCTGCATCGTGATCCGACCCCAATGCCTGCGCTGGGCGGACATCGCGACGCACGCTATCGGCAATAGCATCCGGCCAAAAATGCCAATACGACCTCAGCGAAGTCGTCGTGCGTCAGAGGCAGGAGTAAATGCGGCATTGCTACTCATCCCGCCCCTCAGGCCTTGCTCCACCGTCGGGTACTCAAGGCGCAGCCCCAACTCGCAGGCCATGCGCGTTGCGTCCAGCCGGCGCGACTCGCTCATGAAACTCATCTGCATCGCGCCCAACTGCGCTGCCATCTCGCTGCGGGCAATGCGGGGCGGGCGTGGCAGGCCGTACAGGTCGGCGGCCAGGTCAAAGTAGTCGCCCATGGGCAACTGGGTGTTGTCGCTGACGTTGTAGACGCGCTGCGGCGCGCCATGCCACAGGGCTGCCAGGCAGGCGCGCGCCAAATCGTCGGCGTGAACGTGGTTGGTCACCACGTCGTCCTGCGCCCGCAACACCGGCGTGCCCCGGCGCAGGCGCGCTTCCGGCGTGCCGCCCGCGCGGTCAGGCGCGTAGATGCCCGGCACGCGCAGCACGCTGGCACGCACGCCAGCGCGCCCGAAGCGGCGCACGCTCTGCTCGGCGTGCACACGGCGCCGAGCGCGGGCGGTGGCGGGCGCCACAGCGCGGGTCTCCTTCACCCAAGCGCCACCGCAGTCGCCATAGACACCGCTGGTCGAGGCGTACACCAAGGCACTGGGCAGTGCGCGCAAGCGCAGCGCCCGCAGCAGCGCTGCGGTGCGCGGCTCGCTCGCCCCGGCCTGCGGCGGTGGTGCCAGGTGCAGCACATGCGTGGCCAGCCCGGCCAGGCGGCGCAGCGTGGCGGGGGCATCCAGGTTGCCCAGCAGCGGCTCGGCACCCAGTGCGCGCAGCTCGGCCATACGTTCGGGGTTGGAGGTGAGCGCCAGCACGCGCAGGCGCGGCCGAGGCGGCGATTGGCCGCCTGGCGAGAGCGCGCGCAGCACGCGCACACCGACATCGCCACAGCCGACGATGAGCAGCCGGGGGCGGCGAAAGCGCGCGGGCAGCGCGCCGCAAGGGCTTTGGTTTGAAGGCAAAATCAAATCGCTTTTTGCAGAACCCTGAGGATACCCAAAGCATGACCCGCACCCCGCCGCCCGCAGCACTGCCCTTTCAAATCTCTGTGCTGCCAAGCGGCCGTTCCTTTGTCGTCGAAGGGGACGAACCCATGCTGACAGCCGCCATCCGCGCTGGCGTCGGCCTGCCTTATGGCTGCAAAGATGGCACTTGCGGGTCGTGCAAGTGCAAGAAGATTTCCGGCACCGTGGTGCACAGCGAGCACCAGGAAAAGGCGCTCAGCGCCGAAGAGGAAGCAGCCGGCTTCGTACTCACCTGCTGCGGCGTGGCCCACAGCGACGTGGTGCTCGAATCGCGCCGGGTGACGGACGAAGGCTCGTTCCCCGTGCGCAAACTCCCGGTGCGTGTGGCTGCACTGGAGAAGCTCTCACACGATGTCATGCGCGTGCACCTGCAACTGCCCCCCACCGAGGCGTTTCGCTACCACGCAGGGCAGTACATCGAGTTTTTGCTGCAAGGCGGCGTGCGGCGCTCGTACTCCATGGCCAACGCGCCCCACACCCAGGAAACCGTAGGCAGCGTTGAGCTACACCTGCGCCACATGCCTGGCGGAAAATTCACCGACCGCGTGTTCGGCGACATGAAGGAGCGCGAAATTCTGCGTATTGAAGGGCCGTATGGCAGCTTCTACCTGCGCGAAGACTCCGACAAACCCATCGTGCTGCTGGCGTCGGGCACCGGCTTTGCGCCGGTGAAGGCGCTGATCGAACAATTGCACAAAATCGGCAGCACGCGCCCAGTGGCGCTGTACTGGGGCGGGCGGCGTCCGCGCGACCTGTACATGGACGCCTGGGTACAAGAGCGCTTGGCCGAGCTGCCGCAGCTGCGCTACATCCCGGTCGTCTCCGACGCCCTGCCCGAAGACGGCTGGAGCGGCCGCACCGGCTTCGTCCACCGGGCCGTATTGGAAGACTTTGCCGACCTCTCAGGCCACCAGGTGTACGCCTGCGGCGCGCCCATCGTGGTCGACAGTGCGCGCGAGACCTATTGCGGTCAGCGCGGTTTGCCAGCGGACGAGTTCTTCGCCGATGCGTTTACGTCAGAGGCCGACAAGCACGGCGCCTGAGCGCAGCAGAACGCGCCAAGTACC
>JBQMQB010000127.1:0-3278 GCA_052172715.1 Giesbergeria sp.
GCGCTACCCCGCTTGGGACGAAGCTGCACTGGCGCGCCATGTTGAGGGTTTTTCGTTGGCGCCGCACCAGGACAAGGCCTTCTTCATGCTCTCCACAGGCACGCGCCGCAAGGCCTGGTTGGCGGCGGCACTGGCCAGCGGGGCGCCATTGACACTGATTGACGAGCCTCTGGCCGGGCTGGATTTGGCCTCGGCGCGTTACCTCGCTGCCGCCATTGCGGGTGCGGTGCAGCAGCCGGGCCGCGTCATCGTGGTGGCGCACGATGAGCCCCTGGAAGACGTGCCCTGGATAGCACAGCTGGTGCTGCCGGATGCCATCTGAGTTGCTTCCGAAAGAATAGCTGCTCGCGCTGGCTGTGATTGCGCTAGAAGCAAAAAATACTTAAATTTTTTACATCGCCCGAAACTGCGCCGCATACAAGCGGCTGACGGCAAAACCCTCGGGCCGGCCATGCAGCTGCACCGTGAGCTTGCCGCTCTCGCTGCGCTGCACGTTGGCAATGGCCTGTGCGCGCACCAGCACACTGCGGTGGATTTGCCAGAACTGGCACATGTCCAGCTGGGCCACCAGTTCGCGCAGGGGTGTGCGGATGAGGTGCTCACGCGTCGCGGTGAGCACGCGTACGTATTTGTCGGCCGCCTCGAACACCAGCACTTCTGCCACCGGCACCATCTCGATGCGGCTGCCGTGCCCGGCCTGGATGAAGTGCAGCGGGTTGGCCGCCGCCGGTGCGGTAAGCGTGGCGACGCCTGCGCCCAGCAAGCCGCGCAGTTGCGCCAGCAGGGCTTCGGCGGGTGGAACCGGCGGGCTTTGCACACCCAGCATTTGCTGCACGCGTGCCACGGTTTTCTGCAGGCGCTCGGTTTGCAGCGGCTTGAGGAGGTAGTCCACCGCCTGCGCCTCAAACGCCTGCACGGCGTATTGGTCGTAGGCGGTGAGGAAGACCAACGCCGGAAACGCTTTGCCCTGCGGCCAGGCGTCCACCAGCTCGGCTGCGGCGTCCAGCCCGCTCTGGCCGGGCATGCGAATGTCGAAGAACAGCACTTCAGGCTGCAGCGCCAGCGCTTCGCGCACGGCCGACAGGCCATCACCCACGCTGGCCACCACCTGCAGCTCAGGCCAGACCTGGGCGAGTTCGTGTTGCAAGGCGACGGCTAGGAGGGGCTCGTCTTCGGCAATCAGGGCGCGGGGAGATACGCGGCTCATGGGTTGGGAAAATTTAGGGGAAAAGTGGCTCTAGCGCTTGTTTCACCTGCGCTACCAGCTATTAATTCGATAGTTCCTTGCGCGCCGTACAAGGCCGTAAGGCGCTCGCGCACCTGCGCCAGCCCAAAGTGGCTGCCGGGGCTGACAATGCCGTGCGCTGGTGCCTCGCCTGGGCCGACCCCGGTATCCACCACCTCCAGCACCAGTAGCGTGCCCGATGGGCCGGGCAGGGTGCCGGCCCGTACACCGATGTGGCCACCGCTTACTTGCGGCTCCAGCCCGTGGCGGATGGCGTTCTCCACCAACGGCTGCAGCAGCAGCGGCGGCACGGCCGCATTCCGCAGGGACTCGGGCAGATCGAGCGTGAAGGCCAGACGCGGCCCCATGCGCACTGCCATGATTTCAAGGTAATCGGCAAGGCGAGCAAACTCGTCGGCCAGCGGGTGCAGCGTGGCGCGCGTGGCGCCTAGGGTGGCGCGCAGGTAGGCGATCAGGTGGTCCAGCATGGCCTGGGCGCGGGGTGGGTCGGTGGCAATCAGCACGCGCAGGTTGGCCAGGGTGTTGAACACCATGTGCGGCTCCAGCTGGGCTTCGAGGAGTTTGAGCTTGGCTTCGGTTGCCTGTGCATGCGCTTCGGTGATGCGGGTCTGCAGCCACGCACTGCGCCCCCGCGTGTAGAAATAGTAGGTGCCGGTAAGCCCCGCGAGTAGGGTGATGACCAGTGAAACCCGCAGTTGCGCCAGGCCACTCGCGCTCCACGATGACCAGCCAAACCATGCGTCGGCCAGCACGGTTCCGCCCAGGTAGCCCAGCACGATGCCGCATGCGGGGAACACAATGCCTAGCAAACCGGTGGGCCAGCCTTTGTTGTCGCGGCCAGCAAACAGAAGGCGACCGAAATCGATGGACGCCCAGGTTAGCGTGCCGATGGCGAGCGAATAGACCAGCGGGATCTCGTAGGGGCGTTCAGGGAGGATTGCAAACTGAATGGCCGCGATAGCCAGGCAGAAGGCAATGGTCTGCAGAAAATGCTGCAGCTTTGCGATCCAGTCGATCTTCAGAGTTTGCACCGCTTGGGGCTCTGTATCAGCGTTCATCGCGTTCGCGCTGCAACCGCTCGCGCTCCTTCTGCACCATGCGCTCGCGCAGGCTGCTGCCGGTGCCCAGCACAAAGACCGAAATGCCGTGCAGTGCCAGCCCAAGGCCCCAGCCCAGCAGCGGGAAAATCGACCAGGGTCGGCTGCCGAACCCATAGCGCGACATCGCAAAGACCACCAGGTTGACCAGCGTGAACGTCAGCGCGTGGAGGTACCAGCCCAGCTTGGCGCCAGCGCGCCTGCGGGCCAGTTGTTCGATTGCTTCGGGGCTTAGGCGGTGGGGCATGGCAAGCAGAATTCTAGGTTGCACCCCTCGGTCGACAGTCTGCCTTGCGGTGAAAGGGAGGCGCGCATTGTCGAAAGGCATCTATTGGCGCCGCTGCAGCGCAGCACGCTCGCGCTCCAGCAATTGCGCGTACAGGCTGCCGCCGGGCATCGCCAGCCACACTGCAACACCGTGGAGCAGCAAACCCAGACCCCAGCCCAGCGCCGGAAACAACGCCCAGTGGCGGCCGCTGCTGGCCGACAGCGTGGCCAGAAACAGGTTGACCAGGATATACACGCTGGCGTGCTTGTACCAGCCGATCTTCGCCCTGGCGCGTCGCTGCGCAAGGCGTTCGAGGTTGCTGTTCGAGGAGGATGTCGTGTCGTGCATGGCATTCCCTTTCAAGCGACGAGGAAGTCTTGCGTGCGAGGTTTGCCTGCCGTCAGGCGCAGCAAGCGCCCGGTCCGTGCGGCAAACACGCCGTTGAATGCACCGTACACCAGTGCTATCTGCAGGGCAAAGTGGCTGTCGTGCGCCAGCGTCGGCTGCAAAGCCAGTTCCACACCGACCGCGTACTTCACCAGAAAGATGCCGACTATCAGCAGCATGGGCCAGGCGCTGCCCGGCAGGTGAAAGCGCTGGCTCGCGTCGTCGTAGCGTGCTCCAGCGGGGGGGGCACGGAGCAGCCAGAGCGACAGTGCCGCCACTG
>JBQMQB010000127.1:3378-6695 GCA_052172715.1 Giesbergeria sp.
GGCGAGGGTAAGAAGCATGGCCAGGCTTTCGTGAATCGGTGAAAGGTGGCCACTGTCGTCGCAGGTCCAAGGCAAGAACAAGGCCATTGCGACAGAATGCGGTTTTTGGGGAGTCAGGTGCGGTGACGGCCCGCGACTGGCGGCGCAGTGTGGTGTGCGCCCCCCGTTTCTGCGGATGACGCCGCAGTAGAAAAGCGGATAAGCTAATTAAACAAATAGTTACAAGACCGCCGCAGACAACAGTGTTCTTCCTTGTTGTCTTGGCCTGCCTTTTCTTCCTACACGCAACAGCTCCAGACGCTTCTGAGTTTGTATGACCGCCGATCGCTCTTTCCTCAGTAGCTCTGCCTGTTCGCTGGCGTTGGGGCTTTCGGATGCCGACATACTGGAGGTGATTACGCGCGACACTGGCGCTACCTTTGCGATTTTTAACCGCGATCTGTATGTGGTGTATGCCAACCAGGAGTACGCGCGCTGGTTTAACACCACGCTGGACCAGGTCGTGGGCAAGTCGATTATTGACCTCTACGGCTCCACCGACAGTGGCCGCTTCATGCCGATTGTTGAGCGCGTCCTTTTGGGTGAACGGATGGAGTACCAGCGTCTACTGCGCAACCCCTACGGCGCTGAAGAGTGGCGCACCATCTGCCTGACTCCCGCGCACAACAGCAAGGGAGAGATTGCGGGCTTCATCACATCGGCGCTCGATGTGCACGAGCTACAGGTGTCGCGCAGCGCCCTGCGCGCAGCCAACCAGCGCCTCTCGTCCCACATGGACAACAGCCCGCTGGCGGTGCTGGAGTTGGACCACGAGTTGCGCCTATTGCACTGTTCCGAGCGCGCCGTGCAGCTTCTGGGCTGGGAAAGCGAGGCGTCGCTGGAAGGCCGCCTCCTGCCGGATCTGTTGCCTGCGATGGACGAGCGCCTCAGGCAAGCGCTCAAGCTGTTGCAGCAGGCTCACGAGACGCAAAACCGAGCCGAAACCGCCTGGGTGCGCTCCGATGGCAGCGAGGCCCACGCCGAATGGTTCAACTCTGCGCTCACAGATGCGCCGGGCAAAGTCACATCCATCATGGCGCTGGTGCAGGATGTTTCGGCGCGGGTGCAGATTGCGCGCCAGCAGCAGTACATGGCGAGCCACGATGCGCTCACTGGCCTGTACAACCGCGCCGCGTTTCATGAGCGGTTGGCAGTCTCGCTGGCCCAGGTGGCGGCCAAGGGTGGCGCTGTCGCGCTGCTGTTCATTGATCTGGATGGCTTCAAGTGCATCAACGATGAGCGTGGTCATCGCGCGGGCGATGAGGTGCTGCGCATCGTCGCACACCGGTTGGCGCACGCCGTTCGCGACGCCGATACCGTGGCACGGTTGGGCGGGGACGAATTTCTCGTCATGCTTGACGCCGAACTTACGCTCGGGTTGCCTCAGCTCATAGGCCAGCGCATTCTCGACGCGCTGTGCCAGCCCATGGAAGTGGACGGGTACAGCCTGCGTGTCGGCGCCAGCATAGGCGTGGCAATGCATCCGCCGCTGGCGGGTGAGATCGAGGTGCTCATGGGCGCGGCGGACCAGGCGATGTACTTCGCCAAGCGGGGCGGCAAGGGGCGCTTGCACCACGCATAGGTTGGTCTTGGCGGGTGGCGTTGGTACGCAGGGATAATCCACGCTTTTCATCCGGCGACGCCGGTGCACAAGGACGCACGCGTGGACATTGTTTTGCTGCTCAAGGCGGCCATCATGGGAGTGGTCGAGGGCCTGACCGAATTTTTGCCCATCTCTTCCACCGGCCACCTCATCCTCGCCGGTGCGCTGCTCGGCTTTGACGACGAGAAGGCCAAGGTGTTCGACATTGCCATCCAGACGGGCGCCATTTTTGCCGTGATCTTGGTGTATTGGCAGAAGATTCGCGAAACGGTGGTGGCGCTGCCCAGTTCGCGCCAGGCGCAGCGGTTTGCGCTCAACGTGTTCATCGGCTTTCTGCCTGCTGTGGTGCTGGGCCTCGCGTTTGGCAAGGTCATCAAAGCGCATTTGTTCACGCCCATGGTGGTGGCCAGCACCTTCATCATTGGTGGTTTCATCATTCTGTGGGCCGAACGGCGCGCGCCAGCGGCCACGCGGGTGGAGTCGGTTGACGACATGTCGCCGCTCGATGCGCTCAAGGTCGGCCTGGTGCAGTGCCTGGCCATGGTGCCGGGTACCAGCCGCAGCGGCGCGACCATCATTGGCGGCATGCTGATGGGTCTCTCACGCAAGGCGGCCACCGATTACTCGTTCTTTCTTGCGATGCCTACGCTGATTGGCGCGGGGGTGTACAGCCTCTACAAAGAGCGCGCGCTGCTCTCGGCGGCCGATGCGCCGATGTTTGCGGTCGGATTGCTGTTTTCCTTCATCAGCGCGTGGGTGTGTGTGCGCTGGCTGCTGCGCTATATCAGCAGCCACAGTTTTGTGCCTTTTGCGTGGTACCGCATCGCCTTTGGCTGTGTCGTCATTGCCACCTGGTCGATGGACTGGGTGCGCTGGGCTGATGCATGATGGCGCGCATGAACTTGTCCATTTCTTCCGCCTCTCTCGTACTGACATCCCTTCTGGTGCTACCGCTGGCCGCGGTGGCTGCTGCTGAGACCCCAAAGGCGGAGTCTTCGCCCGAATCTTCAGAGGCGGAGTCTGCTCCAGAGGAACCGCGTTTCACTTGGGCGCTGGGCCTGGCGGTATCGAACGGCCCCGACTATGTCGGCAGCGACAAGCGTGGAAGCGCTATCGAGCCCGCTATTGGCCTGGACATTGGGCGCTATACGCTCTCGAGCGGGGGCGGCGGCTCGCTGCTCGATTTTGACCGAGAGCCGCGGGAGACAGGTTTGAATGCGCGCCTGCTTGACAGCGACAAGTTGCACCTGAGCGCAGGTCTGCGCCTCGGCGGGGGACGAAAAAGTGGAACCGATTCGCCGCTCTATGGCTTGCCCGATGTCCGGCGCACGCTGCGCGCGCGCCTCTCCGCTACTTGGCTGTTTGCCCCCGAATTCAGCCTGCGCAGTGCGTTCAGCCAGGATCTGCTGGGGCGCAAAGGTGGCAACACGCTGCAGACCACGCTGCAGTACGAGTGGCAAATCACACCAAGTACCGAACTGGGCTTTGCCGCCGGGTTCACCATGGCCAACGCTACGCACACGCGCAGCTTTTTTGGCGTGCCCACCGACGTGGCGCTGGTGCGCACGCCGTATGCGGCCTATTCACCCGGCGGGGGCGTGAAGAGCACGGACCTGGGGGTGGAATTCAAGACCGCAATGACCGACCGCTGGGTGCTGTACGGCGGCCTGCACCT
>JBQMQB010000128.1:0-6653 GCA_052172715.1 Giesbergeria sp.
CCGGTGCGCGGGTTTCCAACGCGTCGTAGAAAGAAGTCATCGAAGTTCCAGTTCAATCAAATGCTGGTGGTATCTGCAGATACGGCTGTCCGACGGCCACCGAATCGCCTCCAGGCGGTCGGGGCTCCGTGGGGGCATGGGGCTTCAGGCCAGCCAGCGCTTGCGGCGCTTGTAGCTCTTCACATCCTTGAAACTCTTGCGCTCACCACCGCCCACGCCAAGGTAGAACTCCTTGACGTCTTCGTTGTTGGCGAGGTCGCTCGCGATGCCGTCCATCACAACACGGCCGCTTTCCATGATGTAGCCGTAGTCCGAGTACTTGAGGGCCATGTTGGTGTTCTGCTCAGCGAGCAGGAAGGTGACGCCTTCCTTGCTGTTGAGGTCCTTGACGATGTTGAACACTTCTTCGACGATCTGCGGCGCCAAGCCCATCGAGGGCTCGTCGAGCAGCACCATGCTGGGGTTGGCCATGATGGCGCGGCCAATGGCGCACATCTGCTGCTCGCCGCCAGAGGTGTAGGCGGCTTGTGAAGTGCGCCGGGTTTTCAGGCGGGGGAAGTAGTTGTAGACCTTCTCGAGGTTGGCAGCGATCTCACCCTTGTCGCTGCGCGTGTAGGAGCCTGCGAGCAGGTTTTCCTCGATGGTCAGGTGGGCAAAACAGTGCCGCCCTTCCATGACCTGCACCACACCCTTTTTGACCAAATCGGCCGGGGTCAGATTTTCGATGCGCTCGCCACGCAGCTCGATCGAGCCCTTGGTCACTTCGCCGCGCTCCCCCTTGAGCAGGTTCGAGATGGCGCGCAGCGTGGTGGTTTTCCCGGCACCATTGCCGCCCAGAATGGCAACGATGCCGCCTTCTGGCACTTGCAGAGAGACGCCCTTGAGCACGAGGATCACATGGTTGTAGATCACCTCGATGCCGTTGACGTTTAGGACAATTTTTTTCGGTTCCATGGGTCGCTTTCCTTGCCAATAGACAGGTCTGGCACGCAGACCTGTCTATTGGCGGCTCCGCGAGGGAGCCACCGAAACCCCGCCGCAGCGGGGAAGGAGATCAGGAGCTGCAGTCAGCTGGATCGCGGCGCTTGAGCTTCTTGTCAGCCAAGTACTTGTCGCCTGCGGCCTTGACCATAGGCTTCAAGATCTGCTCGTCGGCTTGGTACCAATCAGCGCCAATATTCCACTTGGCGCCGTCCCAGGTCTGCATGCGTGCCCAGCTTGAACCCATGTGGTCCGCGCAGCTCGTCGAGACCGGACGCATGATGCCGGCAAAGCCCATGGCGTCGAGTTTCTTCTGGTCAAGGTTAAGGTTCTCAAGGCCCCAGCGGATTTGCTCGCCGGTCATGACCTTGCCCTTGCCAAAGTGCTCTTGCGCACGGCGCACAGCTTCGACACCCAGCATCTGGATCATCACGCCGCGGGTGTACAGCACCGAGCCAACTTCGTCCTTGGGACCTGTGCCCTGACCCTTGTCGTGCACGTACTTCATGATGTCCTGGATGACCTTCTGGTCCTTGCCCGAACCGTTGAGCGCCAGAGCGTGGTACCCCTTGGCGCCTGCACCGACGTCGCGTACATCAGGCTCAGCACCGGCCCACCAGACGCCGTACATCTTGTCGCGCGGATAGCCGGTGGCTTGGGCTTCCTTGAGGGCGGTAGAGTTCATCACGCCCCAGCCCCACAACATCACGTAGTCAGGCTTGCTCTGGCGCACCTGCAGCCAGGTGGCTTTTTGCTCCACACCGGGAGCCGTCACGGGCAGAAGTTGCAGCTCGAAACCGTTCATCTTGGCGCGCTCTTCCAGCAGCGGGATCGGTTCTTTGCCGAACGGGCTGTCGTGGTACACGAGAGCAATCTTCTTGCCCTTGAGCTTGTCCATGCCGCCGAGCGACTTGCCGAGGTGTTGGATGATGATGTCGGCACCCGTCCAGTAGCTGCCCATCATTTCGAAGTTCCACTTGAACGCCATACCGTCTGCAGACATCGACAGCCCATAGCCCACGGTCAGCAACGGGATCTTGTCGATCGGCGCTTTCTCGGTCAGTGCAAAGGTGATGCCTGTGGATTGCGGGTCGATCATCGCCACGCCGGGCTTGACCTTCAGACGCTCGTAGCATTCCACGCCGCGGTCCGTGGCGTAGCCGGTTTCGCATTCTTCAAAGGTGATCTTGACGCCGTTGATGCCGCCGTCACGGGCGTTGATCATCTTCAGGTAGTCCTGCTTGCCGTTGGCCCAGGGCGTGCCGTTGGGCGCGTAAGGACCGGTGCGGTAGGACAGCAGTGGGAAGAACTGCTCTTTGTCCTGCGCCAGTGCGCTGGTGGACAGCGACGCTGCTCCAGCGGCCACGACGGCGGCGGCGATCACGAGTTTCGAAAGCTTCATGGATGTCTCCTTTGAATGAAAGTGTTGAAGCACGGGGGAAACTGAAAGGGGGTGCAGAGCGCACTCAGTGCGGGAAAGGCCAGAGCCTGAGTTTTTGCTTGCCCATGGACCACAACTTGGCCAGACCATGGGGCTCCACAATGAGGAACCAGACGATCAGCCCGCCAAACGTCATGAGTTCGACGTGCGAGACTGTTGCCGTAGAAAGCTCGACACCCACCATGCTGCCCAGCGCAGGCAACAGGCGGCTCAGTAGGATCGGCAGGATGACGATGAACCCGGCACCAAAGAAACTGCCCATGATCGAGCCCATGCCGCCAATGATCACCATGAACAGCAGGCGGAAAGACACTTCAACCGAGAACGCTGCCGGCTCCCAGGAGCCTAGGTGCACGAAGGCCCAAAGACCACCAGCCACGCCAATGATGAAGGAGCTGACAGCAAACGCGGTGAGCTTGGCGTACATGGGGCGAATACCGATGACGGCCGCTGCGACGTCCATATCGCGAATCGCCATCCACTCTCGACCAATCGCACCGCGCACCAAATTTTTGACAAGCAAGGCGATCACCGTGAGCAGCGAGAGACAGAAAAGATAGCGAGCCACAGGCGAATCCAGCGCCACACCAAACACCTGGAGGTTGGTGGCGGACACCGAACCCGATGGCGAATCGTTGGTCAGCCACTTGATACGCAGAAACATCCAGTCGCTAAAGAACTGCGCAGCCAGCGTGGCGACCGCAAGGTACAGCCCCTTGACGCGCAGGCTGGGCAAACCAAACAAGATTCCAAAAACCATCGCGCAGAAGCCGCCCAAAATGAGCGTAGGAATCAGCGGCATCCCCGGGATGCGCACATAGAAGTTATAGGCACCGTAGGCGCCCACCGCCATGAATGCCGCCGACCCCAGGGATATCTGTCCGCAGTAACCCACCAGCACGTTCACGCCCAACGCGGCGAGCGACATGATGACGAAGGGAATCAGGATGGAGGTGTAGAGGTATTCGCTGGCAAACAGCGGCACGGCAACAAAGGCCGCAACGATCATCAGGCCGACAGCGATGCGGTCTTGCGCGATAGGAAAAATCTGCTGGTCGGAGCGGTAGCTCGTTTTGAACTGGCCGTTTTCGCGGTAAAGCATGGTGGGTGTCCTGTCGTTTTAGTTATGGCTTAAACGCGATCGATGATCTTCTCGCCAAACAATCCCTGCGGCCTAAACAGCAGGAACACCAGCGCGAGCACATAGGCAAACCAAATTTCGATGCCACCACCCACGTACGGGCCCAGGTAAACCTCGGAGAGCTTTTCGCCCACGCCGATGATCAGTCCGCCAATGATGGCGCCGGGAACCGAGGTCAGACCGCCCAGAATCACCACGGGAAGCGCACGCAGCGCGATGGTGGTCAGCGAGAACTGCACGCCCAGCTTGGAGCCCCAGATCATCCCGGCCACCAGTGCCACAACACCTGCCACACACCACACGATCATCCAGATGCGGCCCAGCGGAATGCCAATGGACTGCGCCGCTTGGTGGTCGTCGGCCACGGCCCGCAGGGCGCGGCCCGTGGTCGTCTTCTGAAAGAACAGGCTGAGCGCGATGACCAGCGCAGCGGCTATGCCTGCGGCAATCACGTCCTCCTGGTTCACCAGAATGCCGCCAGGGAATACGGAATCGAACAAAAAGACCGGATCCTTGGGCATGCCGATGTCGATGGGATAGATATCGCTGCCGAAGAAGCTCTGGCCCAGTCCTTCCAGGAAGTAGGCAATGCCCAGCGTGGCCATGAGGAGCGTAGCGCCTTCCTGATTCACCAGATGGCGCAGCACGAGCCGCTCGATCAGCCAAGCCACTACAAACATGCACGCGCCAGCGATCACAAAAGCCACGATATTGGCGAGAATTTTGTTGTCGATGCCGGTCCACTCGGGAATCCACTCAGCGAAACGCGCCATGGCCAGTGCCGCGAACAGCACCATGGCGCCCTGGGCAAAGTTGAAGACGCCAGAGGCTTTGTAAATGAGCACAAAGCCGAGCGCGACCAGCGAATACAGCATGCCCGCCATCAGGCCGCCGATTAATGTTTCAAGAAAGAATGCCATGTGGATTGTTCCGTTCAGATTCGGTCGACGCCGGGCCGCCCCAAGGCGACCAAGGCCCCCTTGGCGGGCAGCGCAGTACACGGAGTGACAAGCGTGGGGGTCATATTTCGCCGGCCTTTAGTGGCTGGTTCCCAGGTAGGCGCTGATGACGTCTTCGTTGCTCCGCACCGACTCGGGGTCGCCGTCGCCGATCTTCTTGCCGTAGTCGAGCACGACCACGCGGTCGGAAATGTCCATCACCACGCCCATGTCGTGTTCGATCAGCACGATGGTGGTGCCGAATTCCTCGTTCACATCGAGGATGAAGCGACACATGTCCTGCTTCTCTTCCACGTTCATGCCGGCCATGGGCTCGTCGAGCAGCAACACTTGCGGCTCCATGGCGAGCGCGCGACCCAAGTCCACGCGCTTTTGCAGGCCGTAGGGAAGTTGACCCACGGGTGTCTTGCGAAAGGCTTGGATTTCCAGGAAATCGATGATGTGCTCGACCTTTTCACGGTGAGCAATTTCCTCGCGCTCGGCGGGGCCGATGCGCAGCGCCTGCATCAGGATGTTGCTTTTGATCTTCAGGTTGCGGCCGGTCATGATGTTGTCGATCACGCTCATGCCCTTGAACAGCGCCAGGTTCTGGAAGGTGCGGCCAATGCCCATTTCCGCCACCTGACGCGAGTTCATGTGCGAGAAAGTCTGGCCGCGGAAGGTAATGGCGCCTTCCTGCGGGGTGTACACACCGTTGATGCAGTTGAGCATGGAGCTCTTGCCCGCACCGTTGGGGCCGATGATGGAGCGAATTTCGTGCTCGCGCACATTGAACGAAATATCGGTCAGTGCGTTCACGCCGCCAAAGCGCAGGCTGATGTTCTTGACGTCCAGGATGACGTCGCCAATCTTCTTGTCGTTCATGGTCGAGGGCTCAGGCTGCTGTTTTCACCGGGGTGAAGGTTTTGGTGTCCGAGATCTTGAGCGTGGCGCTGACGCTGCCGGTGCGGCCATCCTCAAACTTGACCTGGGTTTCGATGTACTGTTCCGAGCGGCCTTCGTACAGGGCGGTCACTAGGTCGGCGTATTTCTCGGCAATGAAGCCGCGGCGTACCTTGTTGGTGCGCGTCAACTCGCCGTCGTCGGCGTCCAGCTCCTTGTGCAGTACCAGGAAGCGGCTGACCTGGCTGCCCGCGAGCAGGGCGTCGTTGGCCAGATCGGCATTGACCTTCTCGACGCATTCCTTGATGAGCTCGTACACCTCAGGCTTTTGCGCCAGGTCGGTGTAGCCTGCGTAGGGAAGGTTGCGCCGCTCGGACCAGTTGCCCACGGCATCGAAGTCGATGTTGACCATGACACACACCTTGTCGCGCCCGTCGCCCAGGGCCACGACTTCCTTGATGTAGGGGAAGAACTTGAGCTTGTTCTCCACGTATTTGGGGGCAAACATGGCGCCGTCGTTGGCGCCGCCCTTGATGCGGCCCACATCCTTCACTCGGTCGATGATCTTCAGGTGCCCGTGTGCATCGAGAAAACCCGCATCGCTGGTGTGGTACCAGCCATCGGCCGTAAGCACTTCGGCGGTGGCCTGGGGGTTCTTGTAGTACTCTTTGAGCAGACCGGCGGACTTGACCAGGATTTCGCCGTTTTCTGCCACTTTGATTTCCACGCCACGAATGGGAACGCCCACGGTGTCGGCGCGCGCCTGGTTGTCGGGCTGCAGACAGACGAACACGGCGGTTTCTGTGGAACCGTAGAGCTGCTTCAGGTTGATGCCGATCGAGCGGTAGAAGCTGAACAAATCGGGGCCAATCGCCTCGCCCGCCGTGTAGGCGACGCGCACACGGCTAAAGCCTAGGTTGTTGCGCAGTGGCCCGTAGACCAGCAAGTCACCCAGTTGGTATTTGAAACGGTCCCAGGCACCCACAGACTCGCCGTCCATGAGTGCGGGGCCCACGCGTTGGGCCAACTCCATGCAGGCACCAAACATCTTGCGTTTGATGGCGCCCGCATCTTCCATGCGGATGGTCACGCTGGTCAGCAGGCCTTCAAAAATGCGAGGCGGAGCAAAGTAGTACGTCGGCCCGACCTCTTTCAGGTCGATGGACACCGTGCTGGCCGACTCGGGGCAGTTCACCACGTAGCCACAGGCCAGCCACTGTGCGTAGCTGAAGATGTTCTGACCGATCCA
>JBQMQB010000129.1:0-3189 GCA_052172715.1 Giesbergeria sp.
CGGGCTGGTAGTAGTCGTAGTAGCTGACGAAGTACTCCACCGCGTTGTGCGGGAAGAATTCGCGAAACTCCGAATACAACTGCGCTGCCAGCGTTTTGTTGGGCGCAAACACGATGGCCGGGCGACCCATACGCGCGATGACGTTGGCCATGGTGAAGGTCTTGCCCGAGCCGGTGACGCCCAGCAGCGTCTGGAAGACTTCGCCATCGCGCACGCCTTCCACCAGCTTGTCAATCGCCTGCGGCTGGTCGCCCGCGGGCGGGTATGGCTGGTACAGCTCAAACGGCGAGTCGGGAAAACGCAAAAACTTGCCCGTGGCGGGTTCGGAAGTAACTTCGTGCATAGGGTAAGCGTGGAACGTGGGCCACGGCGGCGAGAAGAGGTTCTAAAATTCGGGTTTGCCCGCACCGCCCAAGAGTGACGGAGCGTAGCCGAGACCGTCAGTTGAGGCCGGGCAGCCAAATATCCACCCTCCAAGGACTTTTCATGTCTCTGTTTTCCGCTGTCGAAATGGCGCCCCGCGACCCGATTCTGGGTCTGAACGAGCAATTCAACGCCGATGCCAACCCAAAAAAGGTGAACTTGGGCGTCGGCGTGTACTTCGACGACAACGGCAAACTCCCGCTGCTGGACTGCGTGCAAGCCGCCGAGCAGAAGATGATGGCCAAGCCCACGGCGCGCGGCTACCTGCCGATTGACGGCATCGTGGCCTACGACAACGCAGTAAAAGCACTGGTGTTCGGCGCCGAGAGCGAGCCCGTGACCAGCGGCCGCGTGGCCACCGTGCAGGCCATTGGCGGCACCGGCGGCCTGAAGATTGGCGCCGACTTCCTCAAACGCCTCAGCCCCAACGCCAAAGTCCTCATTTCCGACCCCAGCTGGGAAAACCACCGCGCGCTGTTCACCAACGCCGGTTTCGAAGTCGGCAGCTACGCCTACTACGACGCTGAAAAACGCGGCGTGAACTTCGACGGCATGCTCGCCAGCCTGAACGCTGCCGCACCCGGCACCGTCATCGTGCTGCACGCCTGCTGCCACAACCCCACGGGCTACGACATCACCGCTGCAGAGTGGGACCAGGTCATCGCCGTGCTCAAGGCCAAGCAACTCACGCCGTTTCTCGACATGGCCTACCAGGGCTTTGGCCACGGCATTGCCGAAGACGGTGCGGTGATCGGCAAGTTCGTCGCTTCGGGCATGAACTTCTTCGTCTCGACCTCGTTCTCCAAGAGCTTCAGCCTGTACGGCGAGCGCGTGGGCGGCCTCTCGGTGCTGTGCGCAGACAAGGAAGAAGCGGGTCGCGTGCTGAGCCAGCTAAAGATCGTCATCCGCACCAACTACAGCAACCCACCCACCCACGGCGGCGCCGTAGTGGCTGCCGTGCTGAACGACCCGGAGCTGCGCGCTCTGTGGGAAAAGGAACTGGGCGAGATGCGGGTGCGCATCAAGGCCATGCGCCAGAAGCTGGTCGATGGCCTGAAGGCTGCCGGCGTGCAAAAGGACATGTCTTTCATCGTCCAGCAGATCGGCATGTTCAGTTACTCGGGCCTGTCGAAGGACCAGATGGTGCGCCTGCGCAGCGAGTTTGGCGTGTACGGCACCGACACCGGCCGCATGTGCGTGGCGGCGCTCAACAGCAAGAACATTGACTACGTTTGCGCATCAATCGCCAAGGTCATGTAATGCCTTCAGGGGTGCTCAGCGCCTCTGAATTGCCAGCCGCCCACGGGCGGCTTTTTTGCGGATGGGTTGAAACTGCGTGTGCCGCCAATACCCGTCAAACCCCAGGCGCTGACACCGAATAAGATGAGGAAGAAAGATTGCCGCTGCTGTCCACGCTCTCGATCTGCACGCCAAACCCCCACAACCGCGCCACATGCTTAAGCACCTCCACAGTGTCGTCGGCCAAGGGACGGTCGTGGTACTGCGTGTGGCGCAAAGTCAGACTGCGGTCTCCCCGCAGGTTAACGTTCCAAACCTGAATATCGGGCTCGCGCGTGCCCAGGTCGTACTGCTGCGACAGCGTCTGGCGCAGCGCGCGGTAGCCCGCGTCGTCGTGAATCGCGCTGACGACCAGATCCGACTTGCGGGTGTCGTCGTGCAATGCAAACAGCCGCATCTCGCGCATGAGGTGCGGGCTCAAAAATTGGCCGATGAAACTCTCGTCCTTGAAGTTGCGCATGGCGCTGTCCAGGACGGGCAGCCAGGGCGTTCCGGCAATATCGGGGAACCAGAGCCGGTCTTCCTCGGTAGGTTTCTGGCAAATGCGCTGGATATCGCGGTACATGGAAAAACCCAGCGCGTAGGGGTTGATGCCGCTGTAGGCGCGGTGCGCCACGGGGGGCTGGTAGATGACGTTGGTGTGCGAGCCTAGCCACTCGATCATCACGCCATCGCTGAGGTAGCCGTCGTCGTACAGGGTGTTGAGGATGGTGTAGTGCCAGAAAGTGGCCCAACCTTCGTTCATCACCTGGGTCTGGCGCTGGGGGTAAAAATACTGAGAAATCTTGCGCACGATGCGCACGATCTCGCGCTGCCAGGGCTCCAACAACGGCGCATTTTTTTCGATGAAATACAAGATGTTTTCCTGCGGCTCCTTGGGAAAACGGTCAAGCTCCTGGGCCGCCGCGTCCTTGCCGGGGGCCGTGGGCAGGGTGCGCCAGAGTTCATTTACCTGCCGCTGCGCGTAGGCTTCGCGTTGCTCGCGCTCCAGCCTTTCGCGAGCCAGATTCTTCTTGGACGGACGGCGGTAGCGGTCCACACCAAAGTTGGCCAGTGCGTGCGAGGAGTCCAGCAACTTCTCCACGGTATCCAATCCATAACGCTCTTCGCACTGGGACACATAGTCTTTGGCATACACCAGGTAGTCGATGATGCTGGAGGCATCCGTCCACATACGAAACAGGTAGTTGCCTTTGAAAAAACTGTTGTGCCCGTAAGCCGCATGGGCGATGACCAGCGCCTGCATTGCGGTGGTGTTTTCCTCCATCAGGTAGCTGATGCAGGGGTTCGAATTGATCACGATTTCATACGCCAGCCCCATGTGACCGCGCCGGTAGCGCCGCTCGGTGGCGAGGAACTCCTTGCCGTAGCTCCAGTGGCGGTAGTTCACCGGCATGCCTACGCTGGAGTAGGCATCCATCATTTGCTCTGCGGTGATGATTTCCAGCTGGTTCGGGTAGGTGTCCA
>JBQMQB010000129.1:3289-6611 GCA_052172715.1 Giesbergeria sp.
ACTCTTCCCAGAGGTTTTGTTCTTCCTCGGCCACCTGCACATAGGCAAAGTAACGTGCCAGTGGCAAGATTTTTTCTGCCAAGAGCTTGCGGCAGTTGCCGCTGTCCGTAGAGAAGTTGTCTCCATCGCTGGCCTGGGCCACGTAGATATTCCAGTCGCCCGCAGGGTAGCGGTCCTGCATGATCTGGTCGAGCAGCACCAGGGCACTGCTTACCACCGTGCCGCCGCTTTCGGTGGAGTGGAAAAATTCGTCTTCGCTCACCTCGCCCGCCTGCGTGTGGTGGCGGATAAAGACGATGTCGATCTTCTCGTAGTGCCGCGTCAAGAACAGGTACAGCAGAATGAAAAACCGCTTGGCCAGATCCTTGCGCGCCTGGTCCATCGAGCCAGACACATCCATCAGACAGAACATGACCGCCCGGCTGATGGGCACCGGCACCTTGGTGCGCGCGCGAAAGCGCAAATCGATGGGGTCAAGGAAAGGGGTTTTAGAAATGCGCGCCTTGAGCAGGTCCAGGCGCTGCTGCAGCTCGGCCACCACCTCGCTGGTGCCATCGTCTTGAGCGAGCAACGCATCGAGTTGCTCCTGCAAGGCTTGCACCTCCCGGTGCGGTGCCTTGGTCAGCGCGATGCGCCGCCCCAGAGCGCCGCGCATCGTGCGCACCACGGCCAGGTTGTGCGGCGTTCCGTCCTGGCTGTAGCCGGCACGGCGCCACTTCCACTGCGGCGTCTCGCCAATGTGCGTGCGCAGCAGGCGTGGCAGGGCAAGGTCTTCAAAGAAGATCTGCATGAACTCTTCCTTGGACAAGGTAAAGGTGAAATCGTCTTCACCCCCTTCACCGTCACTGGCCTGTGAGCCGCGACCGCCATTGCCCCCCTGCGGACGAGGAATACGATCACCGCTCACATGCTCGGTATTGCCGGGGTGCACCGTATCGCGGATACCCCCCTGGCCATGGTGGAACACCGGCTCGCTGATGTCTTTCTTGGGAATGGTGATATTTTCGGCTTGCTCAATATTTCGAATGTCACGCTCAGACACCGCACGGCGCACCGCATCGGCAATCTGCTGCTTGTAGCGGCGAACAAATCGCTCGCGGTTGCCCACCGATTTGTTCTTGCCCGAGAGCCTGCGGTCGATGATTTGTAGTGCCATCTGCTTGCCTTCACGCATACACGGGCGATTCCACCGGAAGCGCCCTTGGTGGGTTCAACTGCTTTTGCGGACGCGCAAATACCATTCGCACAGCAGGCGCACTTGTTTGGCGGTGTAGCCCTTGTCCACCATTCGGGTCACGAAATCTTCGTGCTTGCGCGCATCTTCGGCACTGGCCTTGGCGTTGAAGCTGATAACCGGCAGCAGCTCCTCGGTGTTGGAGAACATCTTCTTCTCGATCACCAAGCGCAACTTCTCATAGCTGGTCCAGCTCGGGTTCTTGCCCTGGTTGTTGGCGCGGGCACGCAGCACGAAGTTGACGATCTCGTTGCGGAAATCCTTCGGATTGGAAATGCCGGCAGGCTTCTCGATTTTCTCCAACTCAGCATTGAGCGCGTTGCGGTCGAACACCTCGCCAGTGTCGGTGTCACGGTACTCGTTGTCCTGGATCCAGTAGTCGGCGTAGGTGACGTAGCGGTCAAAAATGTTCTGCCCATACTCGCTGTAGCTCTCGAGATAGGCGGTCTGAATTTCCTTGCCGATGAACTCTGCATAGCGCGGGGAGAGGTACTCCTTGATGTAGCCGGTGTACTTGGTCTCCAGATCTGATGGGAATTGCTCGCGCTGGATTTGCTGCTCCAGCACATACATCAGGTGCACCGGGTTAGCGGCCACCTCGGTGCTGTCGTGGTTGAACACCTTGGACAAAATCTTGAAGGCAAAGCGCGTGGAAACACCCGTCATGCCTTCGTCCACACCGGCATAGTCGCGGTACTCCTGAAAGCTCTTGGCCCGCGGGTCGGTGTCCTTCAAGTTCTTGCCGTCGTACACCTGCATCTTGCTGAACGTGCTGGAGTTTTCTGGCTCCTTCAGGCGCGTGAGAATGGCGAACTGCGCCATCATCTTGAGCGTACCCGGCGCACACACGGCATGACCGAGCGACGATTCACGAACCAGTTTTTCGTAGATCCTCACTTCCTGACTGACGCGCAGGCAGTACGGCACCTTGACGATGTAGATGCGGTCCAGGAAGGCCTCGTTGTTCTTGTTATTGCGAAATGCCTTCCACTCACTCTCGTTGCTGTGCGCAAGCACAATGCCATCGAAAGGTATGGCCCCAAAGCCCTCAGTTCCCTTGTAGTTGCCCTCCTGCGTCGCGGTAAGCAGCGGGTGCAGCACCTTGATGGGCGCCTTGAACATTTCCACGAATTCCAACAGGCCCTGATTGGCCAGGCACAGACCGCCTGAGTAGCTGTAGGCGTCGGTATCGTCCTGGGCGAAGCTCTCGAGCTTGCGAATATCAACCTTGCCCACCAGGCTAGAGATGTCCTGGTTGTTCTCGTCTCCCGGCTCCGTCTTGGCGATTGCCACCTGCTTGAGGATATTGGGGTAGCGCTTGACGACGCGAAACTGCCGGATATCCCCACCATATTCCTCCAGGCGCTTGACCGCCCAGGGCGAGAGCACGCGCTGCAAATAGCGCCTTGGAATGCCGAATTGGCTTTCGAGCAACGGACCGTCCTCGACCGCGTCGAAAAGACCCAGGGGTGACTCGTTCACCGGTGAGCCTTTGAGCGCGTAGAACGGCACCTTCTGCACCAGGTACTTGAGCCGCTCGGCAATCGAGCTTTTGCCACCACCGACCGGGCCCAGCAGATACAAAATCTGTTTGCGCTCTTCAAGCCCTTGCGCCGCATGGCGGAAGAAGCTCACCACTTGCTCGATGGCATCTTCCATGCCATAGAACTCGGTAAAGGCGGGGTAGCGCCGAATCATCTTGTTGGCAAAGATACGCGAGAGCTGCGGGTCATCGCGCGTATCCACCATTTCAGGTTCGCCAATGGCCTCCAGCATGCGTTGTGCTGCAGTGGCATAGGCCATTGGTTCGCGTTTGCATTCGGCGAGGTACTCGTCGACCGACATTTCCTCTTCGCGCGAACGGGCATAGCGTGCGGCAAAGTTGCTGATGGCATCCATACGACCTCCTGTGGCAGCACCCTGGATCGGCCCAGGCAATGCCACCGAATTGAAATGAAAAGCGCTGGCGACTCGGTCCTTTGTAGCACCCCACTGAGGGTTTGAACAGGGTGTATACGGGCACAAGGGGTACTACTTCAGCGCTCAAAGTACCGTGCGAAACACGTCATACTGCGCGATTGATCAGCG
>JBQMQB010000130.1:0-6562 GCA_052172715.1 Giesbergeria sp.
GGCCAGCCGAGCACCTTGATGCGGGTGAACTTCGCTGCGGCGCAAGACGCCGCGTTCTGGCAGGTCTGCGAGAGGGTGCGCGACCAAATAGGCGGGGCGTCGGAAACTCCGAGTTAGCCGCGCACGACCTCCAGCGAGGAGAGCACGCGCAGCAGCGCGCGGTTGATCTCTTCGAGCCCCATTTCGTAGGTTTCGGCCAGCTCGCGAATAGCGGAACAATCGCCGGACTCGAATGCCAGCGCAATCTCCAGGGGCGGCGCGTAAGGGCCGGTGCGCAGCACCGTCGCGTCGTAGATGCGCTCAGAAAGGGGTATGCGGTGCAGCGAATTGCCCAGCGGCTCGCCCAGCAAATCGCCCAGACCATGGAGCAGACCGCAGAGGTAGATCTCGCGGCGCAGTTCGCTCTGAATGCCCGCTTCCAGCAAATGCTCGGTGAGTTGCGCACGAATCACGGCGGCCAGGCGCACGGGTTCCATGTCAGGCTCGGTGCTGGCGTGAGGCAACTGCTCGGACAGCCAGCGTTTAAGCGAGCCGTAGCCCATCATCACAAAGCCACGGCGCAGCGAATCGATGCCGGTGCGCAGGCCGAGCGCTGCCGAATTGGTGTAGACCATGAAGCGGTAGGCGAGCAGCGGGTCTTGGCTCACGATGTCTTCGAACTGCTCCAGCGATTCGTCCGCATCGATCGCTTTCAGGAGCCGTGAGATTACCGCGTGTGAGGGCTGCGTCGGCTGGTGGCGCAATTGGTAGAGCACGTCGTCTACCGGCCAGCCGACCACGGCCATGGCGCCGTGCTTGTCTAGGCAGTGCGCCACCAGGGCGCGGCTGGGCAGGTTCTCGTACATCTGGCCGTCGATCACCGGGCTGCTGACAGCTACCTCGCCCTTCTTTGCGGGGGTGCGTGTGGCGTTCTGCGACTGCAGGGCCGCGGCGGCTTCCTCTGGTGCGAGGCTCAGCAGGCTGTTGTCGAAGCAGGCAGCGATGGTCGGTTCCGGCAGCCGCGCGAGTTCGCCGCGCCACACCAGGCGCAGACCGCGTCGGTGCGCCGCCTGAACACGGGCGTGGATGGTGGAATCCTCCAACCAATCGCCCGGCACCGCAATCCAGGGCGTGCCGCGTGGGGCGTGCTCCAGCATGTCGCAAAGCAACTGGCGGTTTTGCGGCGCCAGCAAGAGTGGGGGGCTGTTGGCGCTCCACAATTCGACCAGAGTGCGCAGCAAATGGGGGGTGTCGACCGGTGCCAGCAAGTCGCTTTGCACAGCAAGTTCGATGCCGGCAAGCGCACGAGTCCGGCCCCATAAGGGGCGGTAGGCAAGCACCAGACTGCCGAGAACGGATTGGACCATGCGCTGTGTAGCGTGCTCTGCACACGCCCAAGTTCAGGAAATGAAGTTGAAAAGCGACAGCTTCTGAACCATTGTGTAGGACTTCAGAGCTGCCTCGTATCCGACCTGCTGGTTCTGAAAGTCGGAGATGCCCTTGATCATATCGAGGTCTTCGGCGCGCGAGCGGTCGCCTTCGAGCTGAACGCTGCGCGTTTCCTGGTCGCCGCTGATGCGGTCTGCCCGGTTGAGCAGTTCGCCAGCGTAGCTGCGTACCGTTTGCAAGCGCGCCAAGCCGCTGTCCATGTTTGCCAGCGCTTGGCCGACGCCCTGGGCGGCATCGCTGCTGGAGCCGGCCGCACTGATGTCGCGGATTGCGGAGTCGACCACGTCGAAAATGCCGTTGCTGGGTTTGAGTGTGAGCTGCACGCTGTCGCCCAGTTGCGGCTTGCCAGTCAGGTTCAGGCTCAGACCCGGAATAGCGGTGACCGCAACCGATGCCGGTTGTGCTGGGTTGAAATCGGCCGAGGTGAACGGGTTGGTTCCGTTCAGAGGGGCACCTGCCGGGTTGCTGGTGACGCTGTACTGCGCTGCCAGCGTGCCTGGTGCCGTGCCCGCGATGTAGCTGACGCTGATCTGGTATTGGAATGCATTGCCACTGGGGTCGAGCGCAATCTGAGACGGATTGCTGGTGATCGCGCTGGATCCCAGGCTGTGCGTGGCGGGCGTAGCTGTGTCGACATGGGCGTTGAACACGCCGTCGCGCTGGGGTCGGAACATGAAGGCCGCGTCACCGTCCAGCGTATTCGGTATGGTGACTCCTGAGCCTGCTACTTGGCCTGCCAGGCCATCGAACTCGCCCAGGGCGGTGAGAAACGGTGCAGCTGCGCTGCCCAGTGCGCTCAGCAGCGGTACGCCATTGGTGTCTTTGCGGTTGGCCACATTCTGCAACTGTGCGCGCAGGCCTTGCAACTGGTTGGTGACAGTGGCGCGGTCGCTGTTGGTGAACACGCCGCTTCCCGCTGAAACGACGAGCTCGCGCATTTCTTGCATCAGGCTGATGGCGTCGCCTAAGGTTGACTCGGCCTGCGCCACCGCGTTGCGCTGCGTGTCGAGGGCGCGCTGCTCGGTTTGGATGCGGGTGATGCGCGTCATGGCGCGCTCGGCCTGAGCAGCGGCCACAGGGTCGTCGCTGGCGCGCACTACGCGCTTTCCAGACGAAAGGTTTTCCTGCAGGTTGGCCAGCGACGTCTGCCGCGTGCCTATGTTGCGGATGGCGCTTTCGTACATGTTGGCCGTGGCCACTCGGTACATTGAATTGCTCATGGTGGGTTCCCTGTGCCTCAGCGGCCCATTGTGCTGATCAACGTGTCGAAGACGTTTTGTGCGATCTGGATCATCTTGGCCGATGCTTGGTAGGCCTGCTGGTACTGAATCAAATGCGCGGCTTCTTCGTCCAAATTAACGCCGGAGACCGCCGTGCGGTCGCGCTCCAGATTGGCAGCAAAGGAACTTGAGAGTTCCTGTGCAAACTGCGCGCTTTGCGTGCGAGCGCCGATTTGCGCCATGGCCCCGGCAAAGCCGTCGCTCAGCGTGGCGCCGTCGAACATTTTTGCGTCGCGCAGGTCCATCAGAGCCGAGGCGTTGCCGGCATTGCGCTTGTACCAGTCGCCATATTGGGGGTCTAGTGCATTGCCAATCGTGACGGAATCGCCCGTCTTTGGAGCTCCGCCCAGGGTGATCGCCCAGCCATCGATGGTGATTGCTTGCCCTGCTGTATAGGCGTAAGGAGGTCCAGCAAGCGGCACAGGCGGCGTTGCCGATACATCCATCAGCGGTGTGGCATTGCCGGCCACTGTGAACGTGGCGGGCGGCCCTGACGCAAAGGTCAACGTCACGCCGCCGCCTGTGGTGGCAGGCAGCACTGGCGAAGGAGGGGCTACAAAGCCTGTGGCCACAGGCTGCCCGGTGGCTTTGAGGCCGGCCAACTGCAGTGTGCCGGCATTCGCCGCACCCATCTTGGCGTTGACTGGGCTTGAAGCCGCCAGTTGCGACGGCGAGAACTGCTGGGCCTGCATCTTCGCGGCCGCGTCTTTCATTGGGTTGACCAAAAACTGGTCACCAGCATTCGGGGCGCCGCTCAGCGTGACTTGCAGGCCGCGGTCGCTGAAAAAGGTCGTCAGCTCTGCCACCGTGGCGAAGCTCTGCCCCTGGCCGCCAGGCTGGCTGACGACCGTGCCCGCTGTGGGGCCGCTGAACGCCACGACAAAGCTTGACGCTGAGAGTTTGCTGGGGTCTGAGAACCCCCCAATGGCCATGCCCGCGACTGAGGTGTTGGTGCTGGCTGCTTTGGGTTGCACTGGCACTACGTCGGCAAACAGCGCCTTTCCCATAGTGCCGTCCAGCGTCAGCCCCAGCTCGTTCTGCGCATTTAAGCTCAGCGAAATGGCGGTGGCCATGCGATCAAGCAACTGGTAGCCTTCTTGCAGATCGCTGTTCTGAAACCGCAGCAGGCCGGCCATTTCGCCACCGCCCAGAGCGGTGACGCTGAGTTCCTGTTTCACCGACGCGCCAGGTTGTTGGAAGAGCAGGCGCTTTTGCCCGCTGGCGGCGCCAAAGTCCTTGGGGTCGTCGATGGACAGCGAGCCTGCCTGGTGGCCGAGCACCAGCGGCTGGCTACCGGCGACAAACACGCTGAGCGTACCGTCGTCGGCCATCACCTGCGTGGTCTGGACGAGCTGGTTGAGATCACGCACCAGTTGGTCGCGTTGGTCCAACAAATCGTTGGCCGGCTGGCCATTGCCTGTTGCGCGGGCAATCTGCTCGTTGACGCCGGCAATGTTCTGCGCCAGCAAGTTAATGGATTGGACGCCGCCCTTGAGCTGCTCTTTGACGGTGTTGGCAATGTCGTCCAGCCGTGCAGAGGCTCCCACCATGCGCTTACCGGTTTCATCCATGCGGGCCAGCGCGATGCTGCGCGCCGTCAAGTCGGTGGGGGAATTGACCACATTCGAGAGCGAATTCATCATGTCGTTGATGGCTGCACCCATACCCGATGCGCCACCGGCAAACACATCCTGCAACTGCCGCAGACGCTGCACGCGGGCCGTGTCGCTTGCATCCACAGAAGCTGCCGCTGTCGCCTGGCGTGTCAGCAGCTCGCTTTGGTTGCGCAGGATGGTCTGCACATCCACACCCTTGCCGATGTAGCCGCCGCCGGTGAACTGGCCCTGCACCGTTTGCAGCACCACCGACTGGCGGGAGTAGCCTGGTGTGTTGACGTTGGCAATGTTGTGGCCAGCCGTCTGCAAGGCCACCTGATTGGCCAGCAGGGCGCGGGATCCGACGTTGAGCAGGCTCATAGCAGTACCTTAGGCTTGCGACTGCTGCGCGCGCAGCGCGCTCTGGATCGCCCCGCCGAGCTTCTTCGCATAGGCTGGGTCAGTGGCGTAGCCGGCTTTTTGCAGCTCGGCTGCATAGGCGGTGGGCGAGCCGGTGTTGGCGCGTGCCTTCTCGTAACGCGGGTTGTCGTTGATCAGGCGGGCGTAGTCGCGGAACGAGGCCTCGTAGGAGTCGTAGGCGCGGAATTTGGCGACGACCTTGCGCGCCACGCCGTTCTCGTACTCGGTCGTGGTGATTTCCGCTACTTTGCCAGTCCAGCCTCGCCCAGCCTTGATGCCGAACAGATTGAACGAGGTCGAACCGTCCGCCTTTTTGATTTCGCTTTTGCCCCAGCCGGTCTCATGGCCGGCCTGGCCGAGCATGAAACTTGCTGGAATACCGCTGTCGAGTGCCACGCGCTCCGCCGCGTCGGTGTGGTAATGCACAAAGTCGTCGCGGCCCTTGGGTGCAGGGCCCATAGGCGCTGCCGGCGCACCGGCACTTTTTACAGCGGGGCGGGCGAGGCTTAGCGTCGAGGGCGACACCAGGTTCACATCACCGCCCATGAGCTGCTGTGAGAGCTGGCGTGAAATGGCTTCGGACAGGCCGCCGGGCTGGCCCGACATTTGTACCGAGAGCTGCTGGTCAAGCAAGTCGGCACCCAAGTCGCCCTGGGCACTGTCGAGCAGGCCCGATTTCATGGTGGCCTCGCGCATGCTTTTGATCATCTCGCGCATGAACAACGACTCGAACTGTTTTGCCGCTTCCTTGGCTGCGGCCGGGCTGTTCAGACCGGCCTGATATTTAAGGTCGTTGAGCGAACGGGCGTCCACGGCCAGCGTGTTCGATGTGCTGGCAGCGGTGGTGGCTGAGAGCGAGAGCGCCATGTCACACCTCCTTGCGCGGTTGCGGGCGGGTCATCAGATCACCTCCAGCTCGGCGTTGAGTGCGCCGGCTGCTTTGATGGCCTGAAGAATGGCGAGCAGGTCGCCCGGTGTGGCGCCCAGGGCGTTGAGCGCGCGCACCACGTCGGCCAGTTGCGGCGATGGCGGCACTTGGATGATGGCGCCAGGCTCCTGGTTGATTTTGATGTTGCTTTGCTGTGCCACCACCGTCTCGCCCTTCGAGAACGGGGCGGGCTGGCTGATGATGGGCGTCGAGCTGATGGTGATCGACAGGTTGCCGTGGGCAATGGCGCAAGGGCCCAACGTGACGGCCTGGTTGAGCACCACCGAACCGGTGCGTGCGTTGATGACCACCTTGGCTGCTGGTGAAATTGCATCGAGCTGCAGCTCTTCGAGCTCGGCAATGAAGCCCACGCGTGCGCCGCGGTCGGTGGGCGCCGCCACCTGCACGGTGCGCCCGTCGAGCGCCGTGGCGCGGCCCGCGCCCATGCGCTTGTTGATGGCCTCGACCACGCCGCGCGCGGTCTGAAAATCCGATGCGTTCAGGCCCAAGGTGATGAAGTCGCCGTCGTTGAGTGGCGTGGGGACCGAGCGTTCGACCTGCGCGCCCTGCGGAATGCGGCCTGCGCTTAAATGGTTGATCTGCACCTTGCTGCCCCCGGACGAAGCGCCGGCGCCGCCCACGACCACGTTGCCTTGTGACAGCGCATAAATCTCGCCGTCGGCGCCGCGCAGCGGCGTCATCATCAAGAGCCCTCCCTTGAGTGACTTGGCATTGCCCATGGACGACACCGTGGCGTCAATTTGCTGGCCCGGCTGGGCAAAGGCGGGCAACTGTGCGGTCACGACCACCGCCGCCACATTTTTGAGCTGTAGCTGCGAGGAAGCACCGGCTGGCAGGCTGATGCCCATCTGCTGCAGGTAGTTCTGCATGGCCTGCGTGGTGTAGGGCAT
>JBQMQB010000131.1:0-6539 GCA_052172715.1 Giesbergeria sp.
CTTGATGTCCTTGATGGGCACCACCCGCCCGATCAGGCACAGCACCGGTGGCGGCATGGCTGGGCGCTGTGCACGCAGCGGCGCAAACCGTGCCAGCTGGATGCCGTTGGGAATGTTGAAGGTGCGCTCGGGCGCCGCACCATCGGCCACCTGGCGCAGGCGGTTGGCTTCGTACAGGGCAATGATGGGGTCGGCTGAGGCATAGCAATAGCGCCCCATCCATTCAAAAAAGTGGATCCACATCTGGCGGAAGTACGACAGTTCCGTCGGGTCGCGCTGGAAGACATTGCGGTTGTCTCGGATCCACTCGCTTTTGAACAGGTCGATCTTTCGTTCCTTGGTGTAGATGCCATGCTCGGACAGCACCAGTGGTGTGCCCCGCGTTTGCTCCAGCAGGCCACCGAGAAAGCCTGCGTAGCCCGTGGAAGCGGAGTGCACCACGCGCACGGGAATCAGCTCGCTGGCCACGCGGGCCAGCAGCCACAGCGGCTGGAACATGATGCGCACAGTCCAGAAAAAATCGACGAAAGAGGGGTCGCTGCAGTGGTTGCGGTACACCTCACAAATGAGGTCCCAGGCGCGCTGGCTGTATAGAAAATCTTCCACCCGCAGCCTGCCTCCAGGCTGCATCTGCAGTGCCACCTGGCGAAAAACCTCCATGGTCTGGGGGTGGTCGGCGCCAAGTTGCAGGGCGTCAATCAGCTGGTCGATGAGGTCGAAGGCTTCACTGTCGCCGGTGCGCATGGCAGGCTGCTGGTGGGTGTTCAGGTTCCCATACAGATAGTGCTCTTCAAAATGCACCACGTTGTCTGGGAGCGGGTACTTGAATTCCTTGTAGTCCTCGCGGCGGCTGCCCAAGAATACGATGGCAAAACGGATTTCTGGGTAGGCGCGGATCATCTGGTTGATCCAGCTGGAAACCCCCCCGCTGACGTAGGGAAAGGTGCCTTCCAGTACAAGCGCCACGTCGGCACTTTCGGCCTTGCGTGTGTTCATCGACCGGTCCAGTAGTCCACTACTGGGCGCAGACGGGGTAGGGCACTCCACTGGCTTAGCTCCTGCATGAGCGCATGGGCCTGTGCAAAATCCTTGCGGTCAAAACACAGTTCGGCCTCGTAGGGCAGCACGCGGGTGGCGGGTAGGCCCAGTGCGCGCGCTTGTGCATAGGCCTGTGCAGCTTCTTCGCGGCGGTTCTGCTCATGCCATAGCCGACCGCGCCGCAGCCACAGTTGCGCGTTGTCGGCGTCTTCATTCAGTGCCCATTCGCAGTAGCGCAGGGACTCTTGAATAGCGTGCTTGCGCAGGTCTCCCTGGACAAGGTCTTGGTAAATCAGCTCCCAGTACAAGTCGGACAGCCGCTGCGCCGCTGCGAGAGTGCGGGCGCTCGCTTTGCCGGTTTCCTGCTCTGCCGCATCCAGCGTGCCCATCTCGGTGTCGATGCTGCTGTTGATGCGCTTTTCCGTCGCGTCCAGCATGCCGTAGGCGAGCAGGCGCAGGTCTTCGCTGGGGTCGCTTAGCACCGTGCGCAGCAGGGGTGAGGACGTGCGCCCCGAGACGTATTGCAAGGCCACCATGGCGCGCAGACGTGCTTGGAGTGGCGCATGGACGTTGCACAGAAAAGAGCGCAGCCCCACATGGCGGAACTGGCCCTGACGGCGTTGGTGCTGATCGAATTCCGGCATCTGCAGCGAGGCGAAATCCACGTGCGTGGCCGGCTTGTGGTAGAGCCTGAGCACCGCGGCTGCGACCAGTACGCCGAGAAAACCCGCAATAGGGACGCCATAGCTGCATACCAACATTAGCAGGATGATGGCCAAGCGGGGCCTTGCCTGTCGGGTCGAGAGCAGCGGGAACAGAAACAGCGACAGCATGACGCAGGCCCCGGCATGCACCAGCAGGTAGCTGGCGAGTGCGCTGTCTGAATGCCCTTCGAGAAGCAGGGGGCCGCTCCAGGCGCCCAACTCCAGCAGAATCGCACCGATGCCGAGTTTGACGTTAACCATGGGCGAGCTGGTAAATGCGCTGCAGTACGGTGAGCGAGTTGTCTGTGTCGAGTGGCAGCACATGCGCAAACACCCCCGCGTCGGCCAGCGACTGCTCGCCCTTCTGCTGCGACCAGGTTTCCAGCCGTTTGATGTAACCCTCGGCCGTTGCCGCATCGCCCAGTGGCATCAGCATGGCCAGGACTTGGCGCTCTGGCGTGGAAATCAGCCAGTATTCGTCCAGTTCCCGCTTGAGGCGCTGGATTTGCTGGGGCAACTCGCGTGCAGTGGCACGTGGCAGGAATTCAAGTGCCACGACGATGCTAGAAACGCGCGTGGTGGAGCGGATGTGCCACAGGCGCTGGGCCTCGAATGCAAATGCGGCGGGGCAATCGGGGAGCACTTGCAAGATGGGGTGCGCCAGCGCCTGCATGGACAGCCCGTCGGTGTAGTAGCCCAGCAGCAGGTTGATGGTTTGCAGGTTTTCTGCCTGCAGCGAGAAGAAGGGCATTTCTTGGATCAGCAGCACGCCGTAGAGTTCTCCGCCCAGGTCGAGTAGTGGCGCCGCCGCCAGATACTGACTCTGCTGCCCGGCCGCGAGTGCCTGGCTGATATGGCACAACTTGCGCGTTTCGATGGCCTGCTGCACAAGCGGGTCATTGCCCGCGACAGGGGCGAGCGTGCCGATGCTGGCCAGTGCTCGGGACCCTATTTGGCTGTCGACGACCGTATAAAGTCCGGCGGTTTCGATCTGGCAGTATTGGGCCAGGAGACGCAGCAGGGTCTCGGGTCCTTGCGCGTCGCTGCCCACCTCCTGCAGGGTTGAAAGGGCGTCGCGCATAGACATAGGGCGGCCGATCAGCTCCTGTTCCAGGCGATCGTGCGACAGACGCAGCAGGTAGTACTGGCGCACCAAGTGTTCCAGGCGCTGGTCCAGATAGAGCTGCAGCGTTTCCGCGCGCCGGGTGCGCGCTTGCCACAGGCTGGAGAACTCGCCTACCAGCATCACCAAAATCAGCCCACCCAAAAAGAAGAGCTGCGGAAAGGCGTCGTAGTGCCCCACGTTGACGGCCAGCCAGCCCACCAGCAGAACGCCTGCGCCGCCCAGGCCAGGCAGGGGGCCGTAACGCAAGGCAAGAATCACGGGTGCCAGCCAGGACCAGGGAAACGCGGCAGTGCTCCAGAGTGGATCGAGAGGGTTCCATGCAAAGCCGAGCGCGAGTGCGACCAAGGGGAGCACCAGCATTTCCACCACCATGGCCCAGGGCCTGATGTCCGTGGTGGCCAACTTTCCCAACAGGGTGGTGGGCCAGTGCGCTGGCCTGCTCCCGGAGAGCGCGGACGACTTGGTGCCCGCAAGCCGGCGTCGCGGTATAGGTTTCTCGGGCGGAGTGGGCATGTGCAAGAAAAGCAGTTGTCAGCGAGCGCCTGCCAGCCCGGCCTCAAGGAGGCTGCGAATCAGCTTTTGCGCGACGGCCGAAAGTGCCTCCCGGCTCCAGCCGCTCTTGCCGCCCGTGCCGCTCCACAAGATGTCGCCGGAAGCTACGTCGATGATTTGCAGTGTTACACCGGCGGCCGGCTCTCCGTCTACTCCCACCTTGTAGCGCCATTCGTCTACCGCGCCGGTCAATGCGTAGCGCACTTGTCGCTCACGGGCCCATTCCAGAGCTTCCTGTTGGCGCTTGCTGTCGCCGGCGTCAAACAGAGCTTCCTGCTGGGGGCCGGTCTCATAGCGCTGCACCTTGCCCACGCCTTGGGCGTGCAGCAGGGCCTGTGCAATGGCTTCGGCGCGATTGCCTGCCAGGGGTGTTTCTGTGTGATTGGCAAAGGGCAGTACCACCCAGCTGGCCTGGCGTTCCAGCGTGGGGGCTGCGCCGCGGTCCAGGGTGGAGCATGCGGTGAGCAGGAGCAGGGTGCTGCCTATAAGCAGGGCGTGCAGGCGTTGCAGGGCTGTGGTGGGATGGTGCATGGGGTTCCTCCTTGGCGGGATTAGAAATGAAGGCGGTAGGTCAATTGCAGGTCGCGGGTCGTGCCTTGTGCCTGGATGCCGGATTTGGACTGACCCCAGCTTAGGCTCAGGTGGTCGACGCCCCACACGCTGCCCGCCATTCCGAGCCGTACGCCATAGCCCGGGCCCAGTCGGCTGTGCCAGGTGCGGCTGATGCTGGCGAAAGGGCGCAGGGCGCGTGTGTAGTCCTGCGCGTAGCGTGTGTTGGTCGACAGCTCGATGCCATAAAAACGGAAGTTATCGGGCAGGAAGTAGTCTGGGCCCAGTTCCGTAGTATCTGGGGGGAGAAAACCCTGCACGCCAAAACTGGCTGGCTCCCTACCCGTAAGATCTCTGCGCCGGTACGCATGGGTGGACCAAAACGCGCTCCATTCGAGCGAGGGCGCGTCCTGGCGGTAGGTGTGGGTGTACTGGAGGGTGCTGTGCCGACCGCTGCCTACCTCCGCGCCTGTCTGGAGCTGGTAGTGTTCGGCCGCGTGCGTAAGTGAAAACTGGTCCTGGCGCGTGGCCTGGTAGCGCAAGCTCAAGCCCGCCCGGCTTTTCATGCCAGCGAGGCGCAGCGCCAGGCTTTCCTCGCTGGGTAAACTCATGCCGATGTCGACCTGCAACGTCAGGCGGTTGTCCAGGCGCTGCTCGTGCGTCAACTGAAAGGGCGTGGTGGATGCGAACCCGTTCCGGCTGGCGGCGTAGACCATGGTTTCACCGTCCAGATGCTTCCAATGCAGGCGCGCCTCCCGCAACTCCTCGTTGGGAACATTGCGTATGACCGTGGGGTCGTTGGCCTGACGATTGATATGTCCGATGTTCAGGTCAAGCGACAGGCGCGGGCTCATCGCAAAGTGCAGCACAGCATCGGCGCGCTGCTCGTCCATTCCACCCAATTGCGCAAATGACAGCCGGGTGCCAGCATGGTCGCTGAAGGCCAGCAAGTTTTCCGTCAGTTGCAGGTGCAGGGGCGCATCGTCGTACTGGTCGTTCTGGGTCTCGAAGGCGGCGCTCTGGGCCAGGCGCACGTCCTGGGCTACGGCGGCTGCATGGATGCGGTCGTAGCGTGGCAAGCGTTCGTCGAAAGTTTCCAAAAGCTGCCCGCTGGCGGCACGGTCGTTTTCGGCAAGGGCAACGGTGATCTCGGCCCATAGCGGCCGGTTGGCACGCAGGCTGTGGCTGCGAGCGTACTGGTGCCACAAAAAACCACGCTCGGCCGTGTATTCGCCTGCGTCTTGCAGCCAGCCAATGGCGGTTTCTGCGGCGGCGTTGGAAAAATTGCCGCGTGCGTCCCGGTCCAGGCGCAGCAGTTCACGCAGCACGTCGGTCGCGGCATCTCCGGGGCGCTGCGTCAGCATCAGGCGCGTGCGGGCTATGCGCCGTGTCTGGTCCAGCCCTGCATCGGTCAGCCAGAGCTGGCGGGCCTGCGCATGGGTCAGGCGCGTACCACTCTCGCCCGCACGGGCGGCCTGCCATTCGTTCGAAAGTAGGAGGCGCCGCAGGCGCCAGGCGCGGTCACTTTGCTGATTTTGGTCGAGAGCATCGGCATAGTTCATGAGCCACAGAAAATTATTCTGCTGTGCCTTGAAGTGCGGTGTCAGGTAGCGGTCTAGCGCGGTTTGCGGCAGCGACAGTGCCTGATAGGCGGCTGCCAGCGCATCGTGCACGTCTTCTGAGCGGCGCCAGTCTTGCTCGTGTGTGGCCAGAAGCGCGCGCAGCGATACCGTGTCATTGCCATCGATGAACAGCCACAACAGCGCTTGCTGCATGTCCGTGGAGTTCGGGCTGGCGCGCAGGCCCGCCTCATAGAGTCGGCGCGCCTCTGCCATGCGGCCTTGGTTCTGGTGCCAGGTGCCTGCCAGACGCAGAAATTCCGGGCTCTTCCACAAGATAGACAGTGTTTCTCGGCTTGTCTGGGAGTCGGATTCCAGCGGTTTGAGAAGGGTGGCGAAAGCGCCCCACTGGCTGCGATTGGAATACAGGGCCAGCGCCTGCAGCAGATGGCGCGGCTGGTGGTAGCGTTCCCAGGCGTGCGCGGCGACCTGCGCCGCTTCCAGCGGGTAGTCCAACAGCAGCATACGGATCAGTCCATCAAAGTCACCCACGTCGGTGTCTTTTGTCGCGAGCAGCTTGCGGTAGGCGGTAATCGCCAGGGGCGCACGTTGTCGGCTTTCGGCCAGTTGTCCGGTTAGGCGCCAGAAGTCGGTGGCGGTCTCTGGGGTGGGGGGCTGCTGCTGTGCTGCTTCCAGCCAGGCCAGTCCTTCGTCCGGACGGCCATGCGTGAGCGCCAGCACTGCCGCGCGCATGGCGCGTGCGGGGGTGGCTTGGCCCGGCTCCTTCAGCAGACGGCGCCAGCTCTGCAGCGCAATGTAGGGCTGCCCGGCGCGCTCGGCCAATTGGGCCAGGATTTCCAATGTGGCAGGGGTTTTGGCGTGCTGCAGCAGATAGTCCAGCGCGGGTTGCGGCTCGCCCACGCGCTCGTAGGTTTGCACCAATGCCTGGATGAGCTGCAGGTCATCGGGCCGACTGCGCAACTGGTGGCGCAGCGCCTGCACCAAGGCCGT
>JBQMQB010000132.1:0-6496 GCA_052172715.1 Giesbergeria sp.
ACTTGGTCCCCTCGACAGGAATCGAACCTGTATCTGACGCTTAGGAGGCATCCGTTCTATCCGTTGAACTACGAGGAGAGGGGCGCATTGTAGGCGGCGCGGGCTACTCGTAGCGCACGGTGTAGATAAGGTCCAGCCCCGTGCTGGCACCGGTTTGTCCGCGCAGGCGCAGGCGCTTGGAGAGGTCGTAGAAGAGGTAGAGCGTGCCCAGTGTGCCCGATAGGCTGCGCTCGTAGGTCAGGTACATATTTTTCGACACGCGTTTGCCGAAGGTGAGGGCGGCGCCACTGGCGTCCTCGCCAGCGCCGGGGCCTTTGAAGCCAATTTCGTCCAGGCCCAGGCGGCTGGCGATCTTCTCACCCGCGCCGCCGCCTTTGCCACCTAGCAGAGCCAGCGCAGCCTGTTGCAGCACGGCCGCTTCGGCGCCGCCAGCGGCTGCGCTGCGGCCCAGCACCACCCAGGAGAGTTTTTCTGCATCGGGCAAATCCGGCTCGGAGTACAGGCGCACGCGCGGGTTGAGCGCGCTGCCGGTGACTTGCACGCCGGCGCGCACCTCGATGTTGGGGCGCAGCGCGAGAATGTCGAGCGAGGGGTTGTTGTATGGCCCGCTGAAGCGCACCAGCCCGGTTTCCACGTCCAGCATTTGCCCCCAGGCGCGGTAGCGGCCAGCGATGGTGCGCATTTCGCCGACAACGCGGGGAGGGACGTTGGCTGCGGTGTTGCTGCGGATGTCGAGCTTGCCCTCCAGGCGCGTGGTGATGCCCTGGCCCTGGAAGGCGAAATCGTCGCCCAAGTCGAGGGTGACGACGACGTCGGGCGGCAGCACGGTTTCTGCGCGTTGCGTCGCGCTGGCCGCCTGCTGGGCGTTCTTTTGCGCCACCTCGTCGCGTGCCTTGGAGCGCACCACCACGTCGGAGCCCAGGCTCGGCGCGCTGGCGTCGGGCAACAGGATGCTGGCGCGGTCAATGTGCAAATCCCCGCGCAGCTTGAACTGGCGCTCGCGCAGCGTGGCCTCCAGCGTGCCCGAAACGCTGGCCTGGCGGTCGGCACGCACCAGCACCTGCAGTTTCTTGGCACGGGCCTTGAAATCCATGCGCAGGTCGGGCGTGGTGCTGCTGCCGGACGCCCACTGCACGCTGCCACTGCCGTCCAGGCTGCCGCCGTCCAAGGGGGGTGGCGTGCGGTTGCCGCTGAAGCCCGCAATGCGGGCGCTGCTGCCACGCCCACCCTTGAGGCTGAACTCGGTGATGTCCATGCGGTTGCCGGCCAGTGTGGCGCGCAGGTGGCCATCTTGCAGGTCTACGCCGTCGAGCAGCGAGCGCACGGTGAGCTTGTCGGCGCTGAGCTTGCCGTTCCACTGGGGGTTGCTGCGCGTGCCTGAGAGCGCAGCGTCCGCTTCCAGCGTGCCGCTGACACGCCAGCCAGGCGGCGCCAGCACCGACCACACGCCTACCTGTGGCAGCTTGGCGCGCACATTGCCTGAAATGGCTGCACTTTCTGGCCAAGCCCAACCGCCTTCTTGGCTCTGCAGACGGGTACTGGCCTCGGCGTGCACTTCGCCTGCCTGGGTGCTGACCCAGGTGAAGGTGGCGCGCAGGGTGTCGCCTTCTGCATTGAGCGTGAGGGAAATGTCGCGCAGACCTGCCGCGATGGTGTCGGTACGCGTTCTCAGCGCAGCGGCCACCTTGGCCCCGTCGCCCTTGCTTTCCACGCTGGTGGCGGGCGGGGCGTCTTCCATGGCGATGCGCAAATCGCCGCTGCTGCGTTGCAGGCGCACGTTGGCACTGAGTTTTTCTCCAGCGTCCACGGCCCATTGCCCGCCGAAGACCAGGTCAGTGTCGAGGCCGAATTTTTTCAGGACTGGTGGTTCCTGTGTGCCGACCAGGTCTGCCCAGGCGAGCGGTATGCCGGTGATGGCGCCGCGCGTCTGCAAGGTGAGGGCACCGGCAGCGGACCGGTCGAATGCGAGCGGCTCCCAGCTCAGCGCCACTTGTCCTGGCGCGGGTGCGGTGAGCGCGGCACTGCCAGCGCCTACTTTTGCGGCCAGCGCACCCTCGGCGCTGCGGCGCACCTCGATGGCAAAAGGTGCGCCCGCCTGCAAAGACCAGCGGCCTTTGTGTGTGCCGTCCTGCAGCGTCAGGCCCAGGCTTTGCATCTGGGCATTGGCGGCGACCACCCCCTTGTCGGTGGCTTGTGCCAAGCGGGCAATCACGGTGCTTTGCACGGCAGCGCTTTGTTTGCCCTGGCGCAGCTCGCCTTGCAGCGACAACTCGGCACGTGCGGCACTCCCATCGGCGCGCAGGCGCACCCCACGCAGCTCGATCTGTGTGGGCGCGGCGCCTTTGTCGCTGGGCAGGTCCAATTGAAGTTTGGGCGCGTCCAATGAGGCTTGCAATTGCGGGCCGTTGCTGTCTTTGCCTGCGGGGGCTGCGGCCTTGGGCAACGCGGTGATGTCCTCCCAGCCACCGCGCCATTGGGCATTCAGGGCGGCGCCGCCACGTGCCGCAAAGCCGGGCGCGAATTTTTCAAGGCCTGGCAAGCTTCGCAGCCACTCCAGAGTCTGCTGGGTCGATGTGGCTTCCACGCGCAGCGTGCCCGCCCCATGGTTCGCCGCCAGCGTTCCGTCTGCGCGCGCACTGCTTCCGGGGAGCTTGGCCTGAACGTTGCCGCTGATGGCGAGTGCCGGGCGTGTGGCGACCTGAATATTGCTCGCCTTGAGCTGCGCTTGCAAAGCTGCGACCTCGGCTTGCGGCAGGTGGAGTACGCCGTTCTTCCATGTGCCGCGCGCCGCCACGCGGTCGATCCGCAAAGCCGCCTGCGCACTCTTGCGGTTACTGGGAGTGCCGCTAGCGGTCAACTGCAGCGCAAACTGAAAGTCTTGCACGCTGCCTTCAGCCGTGGCGCGGCCACTCAGCGGTGCTGCGGCGAGCGCGGTGTGGAGCTGCGCTGGGTCCAGGTGCTGGACATCGACTTTGAGTGCGATGGATTGGGATTCTGGCGCGAAACTGCCTTGCACGGCCAGCGCGCCCTTGCCCAGCTGAATGCGGGTGTCTTGGGTGCTCCACTGGCTGCCGTCGAAGTGCGCATGGGCCGTGACGGCGTCCACGGGCAGGCCGCTTTCGTCCCAAGGGGCTGGGTGGGTGTTGGTCAGGTCGGCTCGCACATCCCAACCGTCCTGCGTGGGGCCGGCGGCGATATGGCCGCTGAGCAGGGTGGCAGGCGCCTCGGTCAAGAGTTCAGCCAAATCAAGGCCTTGTAAATCGGCCTGCGCCGCGAGCACGGGCTGGACTGCCCAAGGGGCGATGCTGGCGCTGGCATCCATCTGCATGGGTGGAGTGGAGTGCGATGCCGCCCCGTCTTGCGGTGCAGTGCGCAGTTTTGCTGTGAGCGCAATGCGTGCATCTTGGCCGGTCAGGGTGCCCTTGGCCTGGGCCTCGACCTGGGCGCCAATAGTGCGCTCACTCCCCGCTTCTGCGTGAGGCAGCTGCGCCTGTAACTGTGCTTGCAGCTTGGCGTCAAGCGCCATTGGGGCATTGCCATCCACCCGTACATCGGCGCTGAGGTGCCCTTGTGGCACATCAACCCCTGCAACTTCAAGGTGGTGCACGGTGCCGTCGTAGCGGTAGCGACCAGAGAGGGCCTTGGCCTCCACGGGTTTGTCTGCGGCCCAGACAAGTTCCCGTACCGCAAAAGGGATGTCCACCTGCAGCGGCAGGCTGAGTTGCTGCAGTGGTGTGGGCGGAGTGATCTTCGCCTCGTCCTTGGGCTGTGGTGTGACAACCACGCGGGCCGCTTCGAGCTTGCCAAAGCGCAGGGTTTTCTGCAGCAGCGGCGTGAGGCTCCAGCCGATGTCGAGGTCTTGCACCTCAACGCTGAGGGTGTCGCTCTGCCAGCGCAAGCGGTCGATATGCCCACCGCGTCGCAGTGAGCCGCGCACACCTTCGGTTTGCAACTGCTGGTCTGCGGGCAGGCTCTGCACTGCGCGCTGCAGCACGTACGCGAGGGAGTCGTCCCGGCCCAGCCATTGCCAGGCCATGAGCGCTGCCACCAAGAGCACTACCAGCAAGGCGGTAAACGCGAGAAGAAAGTGGCGCAGCAAGCGTTTGCGCCGCGGCGCTGGTTTGGGGTGCTTTCCGGAGGCTGCCGCGTAGGCGTTGGGGCCGGCGCTGTGCGTGGCCCCGGCAGAGAAAACCTCTGGGCCAGCGTCTGGGGGCGTGGTGGGGCGGGTTGCCATCGTCAGAATGTGAAGCCCAGGCGCAAATGCAGGCGCAGCTGTTTGGCCTGCACCCCGTAGGCGAGGTCGGCCTGCAACGGCCCCACCGGGCTGCGCCAGCGCAGGCCTGCGCCCACGCCCACCCGCGCGTGCAGATCGGCCACGCGGTCGGCCACGGCGCCCACGTCCACAAACAGCGCGCTCTCAAAATCGCTCACTGTGTCGCCCAATACGATGGGGCGTTGCCACTCGGCACTTGCCACGGCGAGGTAGCGCCCGCCAAAAAGCTGGTTGTTTTCGGTGCGCGCGCCAATCGAGCGCAGGCTGTAGCCGCGCACCGTGGTGTCGCCACCGGTCAGGAAGAGTTGGGTGACGGGAATTTGCGCCCCAGCCCGGGCGAGCACGGCACCCAGCTCGGTGCGCAGCGCGATGCGCGCGCGGCTGCTGCTGCCGTCGGGCGCCGTGACTTTGCCCAGTGGCCTGAAATACAAGCCCCGGATCAGCGCTCGCACAAAGGGGTCGCGCTCGCCGCGCAGCGTGGTGCCTACGCCGAATTCGGTTGCCAGGCCCCAGCCGCGGGTGGGCGCAGTGTCGCTGTTGAAATAGCGGCCCGTCCAACCGGTGTTTAGGCTCAGTGCGGTGCTGTTGGGCGGCGCTATGGGCCCTTGGCTGATGGCGCTGTCGTACTGCAGAGCGTAGTTGCGGTCGATGTGGTCGGTGCTCTGGCTGCGGCCAAGGCGCAGCCGCGTGCCGTTGACTTCGTAGTCGCCGGTGGTCTCGCGCTGAAACTGCGCGCCTGCTACCCAGCGCCAGCCGTTGGCGCCGGGCATGGCGGTCCACTCAGTTCCGATGCGCTTGGCTTTGTTGTCGAACGAGAGTTTGGACAGCGCCCGCCAGCCCAGCCAGGGAAGTCGGTTGTGTGTGTGGTCCAGCGACAGGCCCAGACCGCTGTCGGTCGAAATGCCGATGCCGAAGATGGCTTTTTGCAGCGGTGCCTCGCGCACCTGCGCGATGACGGGGGCTGCGTCCGGCTGCTGGGCATCCGTATCTAGGGTAAGGAACACGGCGTCGAAATAGCCGCTGCTGGCCAGGCGCTGCTGGGCGTCGAGCAGTTTGCCTTCGTCGTATTCGGCGCCCGTGGGCAGGCGGGCGATGTTCTTGGTGCCTTCGACGTCGTAGCGCTCCATGCCTTGCAGGCGCAGCGGTCCAAAGCGGAACGCAGGGCCTGAGTCAAAGGTGGCGGACAACGCGGCTTCGTGGGTGTCGGCGTCGATTTCGGCGCGGCTGTTCGCAAGGCTGGCGGTTGGGTAGCGCTGCTTTTGTAGGGCGCGCAGGGCGTTCTTCTTGGCGTCGTCCCAAGCGTCCTGCGTAAAGGGGTCGCCCGGTGTCAGCGACCAGGCAGCACGCGCGCGGGCTTCCGGGCGGCCGGTGGTCTGGCCCTGTTCCATGTCGCCCTGGAACTTCAAGTCCAGCGTCTGAATGGTGGTGCGCTCGCCGGGATCGACTGTGACCACGACGGCGCGTGGTGCGTGGCGGTCGTCGGGGGTGTCGGTGAGGTCAATTCTGATGTTGGGGCTGAAATAGCCCAGCGTGGACAGCAGTTCGCGGGCATTGGCATCGGCTGCGCCCAGCAGGCGCGAGAGCTCGCGCTCCTGCAGATCAGGAAAAGCGTGAAAGCGCTGCAGTTCGAGGTGTTTTTCGAGGTATTGGCGCACTTCCTTGGGGGCACGCACCTGCAGCGTGAACGCCACCGCGCCGGAAGCTGCAGTCTCGGTGTTGTTGTCCTTGGGCGCCAGCACGCTGCAGCCAGACAGCGCGCCTGCGAGGAAAAAAAGAAGCGGCAGGGCCAGTTGCCCGGCGCGCACCGCGCAAAAATGGGGCATGCGGCTATTTTGACAGTAGCCGCATGGTTTCTTCGAGGCCCTTGAGTGACAACGGGTACATGCGCCCGCCCAAGAGCTGCTGGACGATGTCGATGCTCTGCCGGTACTGCCACACGCCCTGCGGCTCCGGGTTGATCCAGGCGAATTTGGGGAAGGCGTGCGTGAGGCGCTGCAGCCATTCGGCGCCAGCTTCCTCGTTGTTGTATTCGACGCTGCCGCCGGGCTGCAAAATTTCGTACGGGCTCATGGTGGCGTCCCCCACGAAGATGAGTTTGTAGTCCTTGTTGTATTTGCGGATGATGTCAAAAGTGGGGAATTTCTCGGCAAAGCGGCGTCGGTTGTTCTTCCACATGAAGTCGTACACGCAGTTGTGGAAGTAATAGAACTCCAGGTGCTTGAA
>JBQMQB010000133.1:0-6450 GCA_052172715.1 Giesbergeria sp.
AATCATCGGACACGGCCTTGGTCAAGATCTTGAAGCTGACCACGGAGACCTCGGATGGTCTGAATCCGGCGCAGGTCGACTCGTTTCAGGATTTGACCGTGGAGATCGAACTCGAGGCATACACCGACGCCGACTTTCATGTGGGTTTTGCCATTGTCCGGTCCGACAAGGACAATGTGTTTGGCACTAGCACTCAGTTTCGCAAGGCCGCCTCGCCGTTGCGCGGGAAAGGCAGCCACCGCTTGCGCGTGCGCTTTCCTCGGTTGGCGTTGCTGTCGGGTGAGTACTTGTGGAACGTCTACACCTTGGACGACTCTGGTCTTCAGGTGCTCGACATGGCAGAGTTGGTCCAGCCGTTCACCGTGTTGAACGAGAAGCATCGCGAATTTGGTCTGGTGTGGCTGGACCATGAATGGCTGTCCGTCGAATGAACAGTGACTGGCGCCTCCAGCTTGCATTCCCCGCTCTGGGGCGGCTGCCGACCACTTTGCCATGGCGGCTGGCGCAATGGATTGGGCGTGAGCCCTGGCCTCAGCGCAAAGCTACGATGATCTTTTTGGAGCAAAAGTTTAGGAGCGTGTTTCCCGCATCCAGTAGCCAGCAGCGCAGGCAATGGGCGCATGCCCACCTGGCGATGCTGGCAGAGGAGACGATGGATGCATCCGCTCTGCAGCGCGTGGGGCAGCGGGATGGCCCGGAGATCGAACTGGCAGGATGGGAGCATGTTGAGGCTCTGGTGAAGGCGGGCAGAGGCTTTATCCTGGTGCTCAACCATTTCGACCGCTTGCTGGCCGCCCCTATTGCGCTCGCCTTGCGGGGGCTTACTTTGAATACGCTGACCATGCCTGTACTGGAAAATCCTGATCTTGGCGAAGTGCAGCGCCAGTTCCTGATGCGCAAGATTGGTGTCTTCACCCGCATTACCAAAGGCCAGTGGCGGACATCGGCGCAATCGCTGCGCCCGGTGCACGAAAGCCTACGTGCAGGTCAGGCATGGATCATCCTGGCCGATGTGTGGGATGCAGACTTCACGCGCTTGCGCGGGCACCGTTTTCTGGGGGGCGAGCTGCGCCTACCGACGGGTATCGAGCGTCTGGCCCAGTCCACGGGTGCTGCCTTGTTGCATGGGGTGACCTATTCGAGAAGTGCGGCAAGTCTCTCGGTCGTGGTGAATCCTTTGCCGGAGGAGCCCAAACAGGCCATTGACCAGGCTATCGAGCAACTCCATGCCGACGTACGGGAGCGCCCCTGGGCCTGGTGGCATTGGGGGCAATGGGACCAGATGTGGCATCCTGCTACACAAGAGGGACAGAAGTGACGCACATTGATCGATACGACTACGCGTTTGACCTAGAGGGAGATGCATGGGCAGCACGACTGCTGCGTCAGGTTCCGCCCCAAGGCTCGGTGTTGGAACTGGGGCCAGGCCCGGGGGCCATGACCCGTGTGTTGCGCGCCCGGGGCTATCCAGTGACGGTGGTAGAGAACGATCCGGAAGCGCTCGGTGTCCTGCAAGCGCTGGACGCCGAGTGCATTTCGGGCGATCTGGATGGCTCTGACTGGATCAAAACCCTGGCAGGCCGACGCTTTGATGCGATCCTGGCCTGCGATGTGCTTGAGCATTTGCGCCGACCTGACGAGGTGCTACGGGCCCTGGCTGGTATGCTGGCGCCCTCGGGACGCCTGATCATTTCCATTCCCAATATTGCCTATGCGGGGGTGGTGGCAGGCTTGCGCCAGGGGATGTTCGACTATTCGGACAAGGGGCAGCTCGACCGAACCCATGTGCACTTCTTTACGCGGCGCAGTCTGGAGAGAATGTTGCTCGATTGCGGGTGGGGCCCCAGGTTTTGGGACGCTAACCGGGTGTCGCTTGAACAAAGTGAATTTGCCGGGCCTTGGAAAGACCTCAGCGACATGCAGCGCGCCAGTCTGCGCGACGGATGGCAGGACTTCGACGTGTACCAATGGATGGTGGTGGCTACTGCCTCAAGCGATGCCTTGGTCTGGGAGGGAGCAGCCGCGCGCGCACAGGCGGACCGATTGCGCGAAGAGTTGCAGACGCTGAACTTGCAGCGTGAAAGCGAGCTCGCTTCCTTGCGGGAGCATCAAAAGGCGTTTTCTGAGGCCAAGGACATCATCAAGGGCTTGGAGCGCCAAGTCGAGATCGCGCAGCAACCCAGTGTGGAGCAGCTTGCCGAGCTCAATAGAGTGCGGGCTTACTTGGCCGACCGGTCATGGTCTGCTCGGTGGCGAAGGTTCCGGGGGCTGATGTGAGCGACGTTCAACCGAGTATGCGCGATGCTGTTGGGCGTTCCTGATACCACCAGCGCCTTTCCAGGCGTGGACCGACTGGGTGCGGACTGCCGGGTAGACCCGACGGTTTCCGTAATGCGCTTTGGCGAGCGCAGCGATGTGGTGCAACTCGCTGATGCAGTGAGTCTGTATGCCCAGACGCGGCTGGTGCTGGGAGACGTGACGGCCGACCCCTGCGTGGGCATTCGTATTGGTGCGCGCACCATCGTCAATGTGGGGGCGTATTTGTCTGGGGAGGGCGGGCTGGAAATCGGGGAGGACGTGCTGATTGGCCCCCATGCCAAGCTGCTTTCGGCTGGCCATGCCATCGATGAAGGCGACGTAGTCATTGCCCGCAACCGCATCACGCGCGCCAGGATCGTGGTTGAAGATGGCGCTTGGATAGGCGCCGGCGCCATGGTGCTGGAGGGCGTGCGCATCGGGCGTGGTGCCGTAGTGGCGGCGGGCGCGCTGGTGCGCCAGGATGTCCCCGCCGGGATGGTGGTAGCCGGAATGCCCGCGTCGGTGCTGCGTGCCAGACGCCTAGATGCTTTTGGCGGCGCACCAGCACCCACTTCCTCGCAGATGCCAGGGTGGCGTGGTACGTTGCGCCGTTGGTTGGGACGCAAGTAAGCGAAATGGCTTTGCGTTCTGCTATCAATCTCCGTACAAGTCGACTGCCGCTCCGGCGTGTGTGCTGTCGTGTTGCGTTGTGGGTGCTGCTGACAGGCTGGTATTCTTTAGCGCACGCCGACGCGGTGTGGCAATTTGTCGATGGTGATGGGGTCGTGCATATCGGCAATGCTTCTGCTCCCGTGGCCCCTGTGGGGCGGGAGTTGATCTGGCTGGGTCTGCTTCCGGAATTAAAAGCCGGTGTCACGGGCAAGCGCGGCAAGGCCGTGCAGGATCTCCCAGGGTACGCCGCGGCCAAACCGCACCTGGAGGCTGCCGCCTTGGCGCAGGCAGTGGATCCTGCACTGGTCATCGCCGTTGCAGCAGCAGAGTCTGCTTTCAACGTGCAGGCCGTTTCGCGCAAAGGCGCACTTGGACTGATGCAGGTCATGCCTGCCACGGCGGAGCGCTATGGCGTGCCTGCACGCGCGTCCGCCTCAGGGGGCGCCTCAGTGATGGAGCCCAAACTCAATGCCGAGGTGGGTAGCCGCTACCTGGCAGATTTGCTTCGCATGTTTGGTGGCGACAAGGAACTCGCTCTGGCCGCTTACAACGCAGGGGAGGGGGCGGTGCTCAAGTACGGCAGGCGCATTCCGCCTTACCCGGAAACGCAGCAATACGTCGAGCGAGTGATGCGATTTTACCGTGCTCTGGCGGGTTGATCGGGTGGTCTCGGGACTTCCTCACGTCCGCTGCTTTACCATCGACCGCTCATGATCGTGCTCTGTATTGTGGCTTTTGCGGTGGCCTTGCTGACTGCCGGTTTTATCGTGCGATGGGTGCGTGGCAATGCCAACGTATACGGTGCGTCCATGCCGCAGCGGTTTCATTTCGGGCATGTGCCGCGCCTGGGCGGCGCCGCAGTGCTGCTGGGCATCGCCGCCAGCTGGATTCTGGGCGCTGCACAGGCAAGCTGGGGCGACCCAGGGTCGCTGCGGCTGGGCCAATGGGTGGGCTGGTGGCTGCTGGCGCTCTTGCCGGCCGCGCTGGGCGGTATTGCCGAAGACCTGGTGCAGCGCCTCTCGGTGTTCTACCGTCTCGCGCTCACTGGTTTTTCTGGGCTTCTTGCAGTGGCCCTCGCAGGGGTAACACTGCCGCGCTTGGGGCTTCCTTGGCTGGATATGTTGCTCGATGCCGCTCCTTGGATCGGCTGGAGTATTGCCATTCTGGCTATTGCTGGCCTGCCCCATGCCTTCAACCTGATCGACGGTTACAACGGGTTGGCAGGCATGGTGGCGCTGATCGTGTGCCTGGCGCTCGCCCATGTGGCGGTGCAGGTTGGAGACAGGGCGCTGGCGGCACTGCTGGTGTCCACGGCTGCCGCCACCGCTGGTTTTCTGGTGTGGAACTATCCGCGCGGCCTTCTCTTTGCTGGCGATGGTGGGGCCTATATCTGGGGAGTGGTGATTGCCATTGCCAGCCTGGCCTTGGTGCAGCGCAACAGCGATGTATCGCCCTGGTTTCCCATGCTGTTACTGATCTACCCCGTGTGGGAGACAGTTTTTTCCATTTATCGCAAAGCGGCGCGCGGCATCTCACCCGGCGTCGCCGACGCATTGCATTTTCACCAGCTGATCTACCGGCGCATCGTGCGCAGCGTGTTCCACGACGACGAATCGCGGCGTCTGCTGATGCGCAACAACCGCACCTCACCCTGGCTGTGGGGCTTCACCATGCTGACTGTTGCGCCGGCCGTCATGTTTTGGAACAACACCGTGGTGCTGATGGCGTGTTGTGGACTGTTCGTCGTCAGCTATGTGGCTGCCTACCTTGCCATCGTGCGGTTCAAGGTGCCGCGGTGGTTGCGCCGCTGAACCATGCGGCAAGCTCCCGCGGTGCTTCGCGGCGGCCACTCGCTTGGGCCGCGTCGGTTCTGTAGGCAGCGAGCAGTGGGCAATGGTTTGGGGTGCTGAAAATTAGAGGGTTTTAGGCCTCTGGCGCTTAGATGCAAAGCGTTAAAAGCTTCTGTTTTTATAGCGCTTAACGCGCCAGCGCCACCCAGGCCTGCGTAAGTCGGCGCGTGAGTTCCTGCGGCTGGCGCACCAGGGCGTAGCCGTTGCTGCCAAACAGCATGGGCAAGTAGTCGTGCGCTTCGTGGTCGATGGTGACGCAAAACGGAATTAATCCCACATCGCGCGCCTCCTGAATGGCGTGGCGTGTGTCTTCCAAGCCGTAGCGGCCTTCGTAGATGTCGAGGTCGTTGGGCTTGCCGTCGGTCAGCACCAGCAGCAGGCGCTGGCGCTCGGGTCGGGCAACCAAGCGCCGTGTGGCGTCGCGCACAGCAGCGCCCATGCGGGTGTAAAAACCTGGTTTCAGGGCACCGACGCGCGCACGTACTGGTTCGCCCCAGCGCTCACCAAAACCCTTGATGTGCTGGATGCGCACGTGTTGGCGGCGCACCGAGCTGAAGCCCAGCATCTCAAAGGCATCTCCGGTGCCTGAGAGCGCTTCGCCAAACACGTAGAGCGCGTCCCGAATTACATCGATCACGCGGGCGTCGGACGTTGCGTAGGCGTCGGTGGAGAGCGATAGGTCCGCCAACAGCAGGGTGGCCAGACTGCGCTCACCGCGCTCGCGTCGGCTGTAGATGGGCGGTGCGTCGCTGTGTTGCACGCCGCCGCGCGCTTCGGTCTGGAAGCGCACCCAGGCATCGAGGTCGAGCTCATCGCCACTTTGTTGCGCGTGGGTGGTGCGGGGCGCAGCCCGCAGCACTTCCAGGCGACGGCGCACGCGCCGAGCGGTGGCACGCAACTGCGGTGGCGGCAGGAACGGCGCTTGTGGCTGCGTGACCAAGCACTGCACCGCACAGTGGTCGGGCAGCAGCGTGCGGCGGCGCCAGTCCCATTCGGGCGTCTTACGGCCTGGGCCGAGTGGCAGATCGTCCGCGCTGGCACTGGGCAGGTCCAGGTCGAATTTGACGCGTGAGGCAGTGGTCTGCTTTCCGCGTGCCAGCGTGAGAGTGTCCATGTCGTCGGCGGCGGCATTGGCGTTCGGGTCGGGCTCGTCGTCGCTGCCGCGCGCCAGGCGCACGAATTCGCTCCAGCTGGTAACGGATTCGGTCTTGGGCGCTACGAGCAGAGGATTGCGTTCTTCGCCCGTGTCGGCGCGCTTGGAACGGCGGCGACGTTTGCTGGCTTCGTCTGGGTCGGTGGGATCTTGCTCGGTATCAGGGTCGGGTGCGGCACTGGCGGTGCTTACTGAAACTGCAGTGGCTTCGCCCTGCTCCGGAGCGTCGGCGGCCAGCCACAGCCACACGGGCGCCACCTGATCGGGCTGCACGAACAGCGCACCGTGGTCTTCACCGCGCAGTGCTGCTTGAACCGCAGCCTCGAACGGCACTGCGGCGGCGCGAAGGCTGGACAGCGCTGGGCGCTGTGCCAGATGGGACTGCACCAGCGCTGCGTGGCGGCTGCGCAACCCGGCAAAACGTTGCAGGGCGCGGCTGCTGGCGGCGCGGTTGTCGGCAATCCAGTCGCCGGTGGG
>JBQMQB010000134.1:0-4300 GCA_052172715.1 Giesbergeria sp.
AGGCGCTTGGCGTCGTCCTCGCTGTAGACCGCGCCCACTGGCTTGCTCGGCGCGGAAAACGCCGGATCGTTCGGGTCCACCTCCACCTGCGTGAGCAGCGTGGCGAACTGGGCAGGCGGCTCATAGGCGTTGTCCAATTCCTGCTGCAATACGTAGCCGATCATGCCCTCGGTCTCGGCGCCAAGCACGTCGAGCGGAAACGCAGCCTGGCCTGCGCGGTCGCCCTGCAGCGCGAGCAGGCCCACCTGCGGGCCGTTGCCATGGGTGATGATGAGCTGGTGCCCCTCGCGCATCAGCCGCGCAAGCGATGCCGCCGCGCGGCGAATATTCTCGCGCTGCGCCTGGGCGGTTACCGGCTCGCCGCGGCGCAGCAGTGCATTGCCACCCAAGGCCACTACAACCCGTGCCATGTCAAGAGCCCAGGGTGGCGACCAGCACCGCCTTGATGGTGTGCATGCGGTTCTCCGCCTGGTCGAACACGATGGAGGCAGGGCTTTCAAACACCTCGTCGGTAACTTCCATCGCGGTGATGCCATGCGTCTTGGCGATCTTCGCGCCCACTTCGGTCTCGGTGTTGTGAAAGGCCGGCAGGCAGTGCATAAACCGCACGCGCGGATTGCCCGACTTTTTCAGGGTCTCCGCATTCACCTGGTATGGCAGCAGCAGTTCGATGCGCTCTGCCCAGACCGCCTCGGGCTCTCCCATGGAGACCCAGACATCGGTGTACAAAAAGTCGCAGCCCTTGACACCAGCGGCCACATCGTCGGTCAGCAAAATGCGCGCGCCGCTGTCTTGGGCCAGCGCCTGCGCTTCGGCCACGATGGCCGGGGCCGGCCAAAGCGCCTTGGGCCCGCACAGGCGCACGTCCATGCCCAGCTTGGCCGCACCGATCAGCAGCGAGTCGCCCATGTTGTTGCCAGCATCACCGAGGAAGCAGAACGCGATCTCGCGCAAGGGCTTCTCGCAGTGCTCGCGCATGGTCAGCAAGTCCGCCAGAATTTGCGTTGGATGGAACTGATCGGTAAGCCCGTTGTAGACCGGCACCCCAGACCACTGGGCCAGCGTCTCCACCACCTGCTGGCCAAACCCGCGGTACTCGATGGCGTCGTACACCCGGCCGAGCACCCGAGCGGTGTCCTTGATCGACTCCTTGTGCCCGATGTGGCTTCCCGAGGGGCCGAGGTAGGTCACGGTGGCGCCCTGGTCGTGGGCCGCCACCTCAAAACCCACACGGGTGCGGGTGGAGTCTTTCTCGAAGATCAGGGCGATCTCTTTGCCCTTTAGCAAAGGCTGCTCGGTGCCAGCGTACTTGGCGGTTTTGAGGTCGGCGGCGAGCTTGAGCAAAAAAGTAATCTCGCCAGCCGAAAAATCGCGCAAGGTCAGGAAGCTGCGGTTCTTCAGGTTAAAAGCCATGGTGAATCCTTGATGGGGTATCGGTTAAGTCGAACGCTCAGGCTTCACGCCAGATGGGGCAGGTCATGCAGTGGCCACCACCGCGCCCGCGCCCCAGCTCGCTGCCGCGAATGGTGATGACCTCGATGCCGGCCTTGCGCATCTTCGTGTTGGTGTGGGTGTTGCGGTCGTAGCCAATCACCACGCCCGGCTCAAGCGCCACCACGTTGTTGCCATCGTCCCACTGTTCGCGCGCCTGCTCGTAGCTGTCGCCACCAGTGGGAATAACCCGCAATTTTTTCAGCCCCAGGCAGTGCGCCACCACCTCGAAGAGCGATTTTTCTTCGCGCCGGTAGTCGATGCGGCCATCACCGTCGGGGTAGAGGCTGTAGCAGATCACCTGCGCTGCCACCTCCACAAAGCTGGTGACGGTTTCGCGGTCACAGAACGAAAACACGGTGTCCAGGTGCATGGCCGCGCGCGACTTGGGCATCTGGCAAGCCACCACGCGGCTCGCGGCACCTGCAGCAAACAATGACTGCGCCAATTGGCCCACTGCCTGCGGCGTGCTGCGCTCGCCCATGCCCACCAGCACTACGCCGTTGCCGATGGGCATGATGTCGCCGCCCTCCAGCGTGGCCGGTCCGTGGTTCACATCGGGATCGCCCCACCACACGGGAAAACCGGCGTCGGCAAACAGAGGGTGAAACCGGTACACCGCCGCAGTAAGCAAAGTCTCCTGGCGCCGTGCGGGCCAGTGCATAGGGTTGAGCGTGACGCCGCCGTAGATCCACGCGGTGGTGTCGCGGGTGAACAGCATGTTGGGCAGCGGCGGCAACACAAAGCCATCTGCGCCCAAGTATGAGCCGACGAACATACCGCCAGATTTGAACGGCAAATCCTGCACGGCGACGCCACCAATCAGGAAGCGCGACAGCGCCTCGGCCGGCAGCTCGCGCATCCAGCCCGTGAGTTCGTCGAGCATGCCCACGCCGACAAAGTCGGGCGTGAGCTTGCGCTGCAGCACCCAGTCGCGCGCGGCCGGTATCGCCAGCGTTTCGGCAAGCAACTGGCCCATCTCCAGCACCTCGACGCCGCGGTCCTGCATCTTGGAGACAAAGTCGAAGTGGTCGTTGCGCGCCTGCTGTACCCAGAACACGTCATCGAACAACAAGGCCTCGCAATTGGCCGGCGTCAGACGTTCATGCGCCAACCCCGGTGCAGACACCAGTACGCGCCTGAGCTTGCCCACTTCAGAGTACACGCCCAGCTGCACTGGGGCCGACACCATGAGAGACGGCGCGCTCACAGCAGCACCGCCGCACTCAGCGAGGCCATGCTGAGCAAAATCAGCATCACCATCAAAGGCCAGATGAAGCGCACCCAGCGCTGGTAGGGTACGCGGCCAATGGCCAGTGCACCCACCACCACCGCATAGGTGGGCGTAATCAGATTGGTAATACCGATCGAGGTTTGAAACGCGGTAACTGCGAGATGGCGTGGCACCCCGGCGAAGTCTGACAGCGGCGCCAGAATGGGCATGCTCAGCACTGCCAGCCCCGAGGTGGAAGGCACCAGCAGGCTCAGCAGGCCTTCAGTGGCAAACAGCGAGTTGACATAGGCAACATTGGACATACCGGTGATCCATCCTTCAAAAGTGTGCAGGATGGTATCGGTGATCTTGCCCTGGTCCATGATGACCACAATGCCGCGCGCCAGACCGATCACCAGGGCCACGCCCAGCAGATCACGCGCGCCATCGACAAAGGCCGAGGTGAATGGCTTCTCGCCCATCCAATCCACCACACCGATCACGATGGCCGAGGCCAGGAACAGCGCCGACATCTCGGCCATCCACCAACCCTTGAAGGCCACCCCCCAGACCATGACGGCGAAGGTGGCACCAAACAGCACAAGAATAAGCTGCTGGCGACCGCTGAGCGCCGCATCGCGGTGGTCTTCGCGGTTGCGCAGAAAGTGCGCTTCGTTGGATGCCTTAAGGTCGGCCACCAGTGATTTCGACGGATCTTTGCGAACACGCTCTGCGTAACGCATCACATAGACCACACAAATTACCCAGCCCAGTGCGAGGATGATCAGCCGCAGGGCCATGCCCTGGGTGAAGGCAATCCCGGCCGCGTTGGAAGCGATGGCGGTAGAAAACGGGTTGATGGTCGAGCCCAGCACCCCGACACCGGCGCCCACCATGATCACCGCCACACCGGTGAGCGCGTCGTAGCCCACCGCAATCATCAGCGGAATCAACAGCACATAAAACGCCAGCGTTTCCTCGGCCATGCCGTAGGTGGTGCCACCCGCGGCGAACAGCAGCATGAGGACGGGAATCATCCATTTCTCCCGCCCCTTCATGCCCAGCATCACGCGCTCAATCCCGGTGTTGATGGCACCAGTGGCGTTCACCACGCCCAAAAATCCACCAATGATGAGCACGAACAGCGACACATCGATCGCGTTGGCCATACCGGTCGCCTGGTTGTAGAAGCCCGAGATGGGCGCGATAAGCACGTCAAACACGCCCTGGTGCGCGGCTTCGACGACCTTGTAGGTGCCAGGCACCGGTGCGTCCTTACCCAGCGCCACGTTGGCCGCGCGCTCGTATTGGCCCGCAGGCAGCACCCAGGTCAACGCCGCCATCACGATGATGAGCAGAAACAGGATGCTGTAGGCGGTAGGAAATCGGTCCTGAGCCGGTGTGGCGGGCGGGGCCTGGCCTGGTGTAGCTGGCGGCTGTTGCATATTGATGTCTCCTGGTTTGCCACCGCTGGCCTGCTGCGCAATCACACAACAGGCACGATGACCGGGAGCAGCTTGTCACTGCGCCCTGTTTACCAGGTTGAGGCATATCAAGCTCGGGACGGCACTGGCTGTAGGTGCAATGCTTGAATAA
>JBQMQB010000134.1:4400-6425 GCA_052172715.1 Giesbergeria sp.
CCCCCATAGGCCAGCCCGAGAATGCCGACGATGACGAGAGCAATGCCTGCTGCTTCGATGGCGTTCAGGGTGTCGGAGTCAATTTTTAATCGATATTGTCACCGTTTGCCGTGCGTGCAGGGCCCTGCACCATGTGCAGAGACAATTCAGCCATGACACAAGGCAAACGCATTTCCCCCAACATTGGCGACGAGGCCCTGCGGACCATCAAGGACATGGGCACAGCGGCAAAGCGCGCCCGCGTCGAAGCAGGCGATGGGCAAGCCGCCGCCGCGGCGCGGCTAGGCGTTCACGTTCAGACCATTGCCCGCGTCGAGTCGGGAGAGCCGGGTGTTGCCATTGGGCATGTGCTGGGCCTGCTGGCGCTTTACGGCATCACCACGACATGGCAGGGGCGGGAGCACTAGCGCCAAGCCATTGGCCCAAAACCACTCTCAAGCGGCAGCCCATACTCTTGCGACTACTTACTGAGGAGCGAAGCATGCAATTGCCGAAGTTGGCACTCATCCCTTGGTTGCTCCTCGGTGCAACGCCCGTGGTGGCCCAGATCAATGCGGGAACTCTGGCCCCCACCCCATCGCCTCCGTTCAAGCTCACGAAGGTCGCGCAGTTCGATCTGCCATGGCGCATTGCCTTCCTTCCATACGGACGCATGCTGATCACCGAGAAAATTGGCAAGCTCTTCCTCGCGACCCCATCTGGGCAAAAGCTAGAAGTCACTGGCGTGCCGCCAGTGCTGTCAGAAAATCAGAACGGCCTGCTCGGCGTGTACTTGGCGCCGTCGTATTCGAGCGATGGAGCGATTTACCTGACCTATTCGGAGCCCGGACCTATTCCGGGCACTTCCAGCTTGGCGCTCGCCCGCGCGGTGCTCAAGATCGGCACCGGCACCGCCGCGCTGGAGGGCCTGCACGTCATTTGGCGCGACCCCATCAAGGGCAAGGGAGGCCAGGTCGGCGCTGCGGTGGCCTTTTCGCCGGACCAGAAGTTCCTCTTTCTCACAGCCGGCGATCGGCAGCGCTTCACCCCCGCCCAAGACCCGAACCAACCGGCGGGCAAGATTCTGCGACTCACGCTAGACGGCAAGCCCGCACCCGGCAACCCCATGGAGGGCAAGATCGGTGCAGGGTCGATTCCGGTGATTGACCCGCCAAGAGATACGCAGGCCGCCAAGACCGCGCCGGTGGTGCGCACCTATGACTTTGATGGCCCCAATCTGACGCCGTCCGAGACCTGGACCTCAGGGCATCGCACCCCCTACGGCCTGGCGTTTGCGCCGGATGGCCGACTTTGGGAACTCGAGCATGGACCACGCGGCGGCGACGAGCTCAATCTGATCGAGCCGGGCAAGAACTATGGTTGGCCGCTTGTCTCCTATGCGGTGAACTACAACGGCGTACCCATTCCAAGCCCCGACACACGCCCCGACCTCGCAAAGCCCGCGATCTACTGGACACCTGTTTTTGCGCCGGGCAGCCTGATGTTCTACAGCGGCGCGATGTTTCCGGCATGGAAGGGCTCAGCGTTCGCCGCCGGCCTTGCTAGCCGCGCCCTGCACCGGATCGAGGTGCGCGGTGCGACCGCGACACCGGCCGAGCATTGGACGCTCGGCTTTCGCGTTCGCGACGCCGCGCAAGCGCCAGACGGTGCGTTGTGGTTGATCGAGGACGACCACGACGGCGGCTTGTATCGGCTCACGCCAAAGTGATCGCAACGAAGTAGTTTCGATGCGCGGAAATCGACTGGCGCCCCAAAATCACAAACTCATACTGGTGGGTGATCACGCCACTCGCCCGAATCAGGTGCTCCAGTTTATCCCGGTTCACGATGCAAGCGCCTTGCCGAGCACCACTCCTTGCTTGAGGCTGCTGACCTCGCTAAGGATACGTTCGCGCACCGCTGCTGGCAGCACAGGTGTCAACGGCGACGCCTGGCGCAGCTCCAGCGCATGTCGCGTTCTGCCCAGCACCTTGCGCCACTTCCCTTTCTCCAAAATCGACTGCCATTCCAGCCACAGGCTCGCCG
>JBQMQB010000135.1:0-6390 GCA_052172715.1 Giesbergeria sp.
GCCGTTGCCGCGTCGCGCACGAAAGCGCCGTCACCATGGATTTGGTCGTAGCGCTCCACAGGGTTGGCATAACCCATCAGCACTACGGGCGTGGTCTGGTTGTCTTCGCGAAATTCGCGCACATAGGACAGCACCTGCTTGAGGCCAACGCCCAGTGCCAATGCTTTTTCGCCCGCCTTCTGGATCACTGGACCGTCGGCCATCGGATCAGAAAACGGTATGCCCAGCTCGATGATGTCGGCACCGGCACCGACCATGCCGTGCATCAGTACGGGGGTGATGTCGGCAAATGGAAAACCAGCAGTGACATAGGGAATCAGCGCCTTGCGGCCGCGTTCGGCGAGTTGCTCGAAGGTGGTTTGTATACGGCTCATGGCTTGCTTCCTACGCCTTTGACGGCGAGCCCGCGCATTGATGGGCGGTCATAGTAGTCCTCGCCCGAGAGGTCGGCCACGGTGCCAATATCCTTGTCGCCTCGGCCCGAGAGGTTGACGAGGATGGATTGGTCAGGGCGCATGGTTTTGGCAAGCTGCATGGCGTAGGCGAAAGCGTGGCTTGATTCCAGCGCGGGGATGATGCCCTCCGTGCGGCACAGGTGGTGAAAAGCGGCTAGCGCCTCGGTGTCGGTGATGCCCACGTACTCGGCGCGGCCGATTTCCTGCAGCCAGGCGTGCTCGGGGCCGACACCGGGGTAATCGAGCCCCGCGCTGATGCTGTGAGTCTCGGTAATTTGGCCGTTTTCGTCTTGCAGGATAAAGGTGCGGTTGCCGTGGAGCACTCCGCTGGAGCCGCGCTGCAGGCTGGCGGAATGTTTGCCGCTGTCCAGGCCTTCACCAGCAGCCTCCACGCCGATGAGGCGTGTTTTCTCGTACGGAATGTAGGGGTGGAAGATGCCCATGGCGTTGCTGCCGCCACCCACGCAGGCCAGCACCACGTCGGGCTGTTCGGCGGTGATTTTTTGGTCTGCGAGCATGGGTGGCATCTGTGTCAGACACTCGGTGCCAATCACGCTCTGGAAATCGCGCACCATCATTGGATAGGGGTGCGGGCCGGCCACGGTGCCGATAATGTAGAAGGTGTTGTCCACGTTGGCGACCCAGTCGCGCATGGCCTCATTAAGAGCGTCTTTCAGCGTCTTGCTGCCCGAATCGACAGGCACCACGGTAGCGCCAAGAAGCTTCATTCGGTAGACGTTGGGGCTCTGGCGTTTGACGTCTTCGCTGCCCATATACACCACGCATTCGAGCCCGTAGCGTGCGCAGATGGTAGCCGTGGCCACGCCATGCTGGCCGGCGCCAGTCTCTGCAATGATGCGCGGCTTGCCCATGCGCTTGGCGAGCATGGCCTGGCCGATCACGTTGTTGATTTTGTGCGCGCCGGTGTGGTTGAGGTCTTCGCGTTTGAGGTAAATCTGAGCGCCCCCCAGCTCCTGACTGGTGCGCGCTGCATGGTAGACGGGCGATGGCCGACCGACGAAATGGTTCAGTTCGTAGGCGAATTCGGCCAAAAAGTCGGGGTCCTGCTGGTAGCGCGCGTAGGCGTCCTTCAACTCCTGCAGGGCAAAGGTGAGCGTTTCGCTGGCAAAGCTGCCGCCGTAGCGGCCGAAATGGCCCGAGGCATCGGGTTGGTGGTAATCAAACATGGATGTTCCTGGCAAGAATGGCGTCGGCCGCGCGCACCGCGGCGACGAAGCGATAGATCTTGTCGGCGTCCTTGATGCCCTTGAGGGTTCCACCTTCAGGGGCATCGCATTCGACGCCGGAGCTGACATCAACCGCGAGCGACTTGCAGCGCGGCTGGACTTCCAAGATGCCATCGGTCACGTTTGCAGGCGTGAGTCCACCACTTAAAACGAGGTGAGAGTTGACGCTTGGAGGAAGAAGTGACCAATTGAATGCCTTGCCGCCCCCGCCATACGCATCGACGTGTGCGTCGAGCAGGATCGCTTGGGCGCGGGAATACTGTTGAGCGTATTCTACGAGGGCGAAGTGTGCCCCCGCATCGCCCACGGGAATGCGGGCGGCGCGCAACCAAGCATGCGCACCGCGGCCACTGGCTTCCCAGCATGCTGCCGGATCTTCGTCACCATGAAATTGCAGTGTTGCGCTCGGAATGTGGGCGCTTGCCGCTGCAATATTGGGCGCGGACTCGTTGACGAACAAGAGCACGGGCGTGACGAATGGCGGCAGACGCGCTGCTAGTTCTGCTGCTCGCCCGGGGGGCACAGCACGCGGGCTGGGCGCGTACATCACAAACCCAATGGCATCGGCCCCGGCCGCGACGGCTGCATCCACATCCTGCTCGCGCGTCAGTCCGCAGATTTTGATGCGTGTTCGTGTCGCGGGTGTTTGGAGAGGGGTGTCCTTCATGGCAGCCAATCATACGCAGCGGTGCGTGGAGGCAGTCCCCACGAATCGGCGTACACCGGCCCTAGAAAATACAGCCCGTCGGGAGAGAAAGTGGGTGCAGCGACCTTGCGTGAGCGTGCTTGCAGCACCTCTGCTACCCATTCAGGGGGTTGGCTGCCCTGGCCGACAGCAATCAGGCAACCCATGATGTTGCGGATCATATGGTGCAGAAAGGCATTGGCCTCGAACTCGAAGCGCCAGTAGCAACTGCCACTATTGCCGCCGCTGGCTGCCTGTGTGCTTCGCTGGGAAATGCGAATGGATGCCAAGGTCTTGACTGGAGAGAGCGCCTGGCAGGCGGATGCCCGAAAGGAGCTGAAGTCGTGTTCCCCTTCAAGGACGCGCGCCGCTGCGAGCATGGCGGCGCCATCTAGGGGCCGAAACACCCAGCCAACGCGGCCGACTTCTACACTGGGGCGAACGGGCGACTGCAGCAGTACGTAGGCATAGCGGCGCGCCGTCGCGCTAGCGCGGGCGTGAAAGTCGGGTGGCACGGCCTGCGCCCACTGCACCGCGATGTCAGAAGGAAGAAAGCTGTTGGTGCCGCGCAGCCAGGCGGCGTCTGTGCGCTGCACCGGAGCATCAAAATGCACCACCTGCATCAAGCCGTGCACGCCGCTGTCTGTGCGTCCGGCGCAAATGGTGGAAATTTTAGAGGCGGTTCCCGCCGCGAAGCGTGCCAGTGAGGCTTCGAGGTGGTCCTGAATGGTGTTGCCCGAGGTCTGGCTCTGCCAACCGTTGTAACGCTGGCCGGCGTAGCTCAGACCCAGGGCGATCCGGGTGCGCAATACGGCGCACCCGCTCAGTTCAGCTCGCTCAGCATGCGCTGTGCGCGTGCCTTGGTTTCGCCAGTGGCTTCGGCGATCACTTCTTCGATCAAGGTGCGAGCACCGTCGCTGTCGCCGATGGCATCGAACTCGTGGGCGAGCGCAAGTTTGGTAGCCAATGGGTCTTCCGGAGCAGCAGGGCCTTGGGACGAAAGTGCCTTAGCGCTGGTGGCAGCCGCTGCTGCTTTGGCATCCAAGTCCAGAGACAGATGGTCCAAATCAAAATCCATTAAACCGGAATCCGGAGTAATGAACGGTTTTACGGTGTCTTGGTCCAATTGCTGTGGTTCTGTGTCCAGCGAGGGCAGATCAAGGGGGAAATCATGCATTCCGCTGGTCTGGAACTGCACAGGATCAGATGCCTGCGGCGCGGTTTCGCTGGACTGGGGCGCCTCCCAAGCCAAGCTGCCCGAGCCTGTGGGGGGCGACCATGCGGGCTCCTGATCCGTCGGTGCAGAGGCTGTCGCCTTAGACTGCTTGGCAGTGCTGACCGCTGCTGCTGCTGCAGCTGCTGCAGCAAAGCTACCAGAGGAGGCCGGGGGGGCCTCCGTCAGGCCCTCGTCGGCGAGATCAAGGTCTAAATCCAGATCCAGATCTGGCGGTAACGAAGGAGGACCTTCAGATGCGCCATAAGTGCTTGCGAACTGGCTCGGTGGCGTCAGCGCGGGAGCCTCACCTAACTGCCCGCCAGGCTGGTAGAAGGCGTTTTCGGGGTCCAAATCACGTCCGAGTTCAGACACGCGGTTCCAGTCTGCGCCTTCTCCGTGGGTGATTTTGAAGATGTCCTTGGCAACGGCCTCCAGCGACTTGCGATCCTGGCGCTTGGCATAAATTTCACCGAGCTTGGCGTGAACAGAGACCCGCTCGGGGTTGTGGCGGATGGCTTCCTTGAGGATTTCTTCTGCCTGCAGGTCGCGGCCGTAGGCAAGGTAGACATCGGCCTCTGCGACAGGGTCGACATCGCCCCCAGCATCAAGCTGGCTGGGCGAATATGCCATTGAGGAGCCGGCAGTATCGGTGCCTGCCGTATCTACGCGCTGCCCACCGCTGGCGCCAAAAAACGAATCGGGTTGAAGCCTGCTTTCCAAGAAAGAGCTGTCGATATGGGATTTGCCACGGCGACTCTGTGCAACCCGATACCCGCCGTAACCCAACAGCAGCAGCAATACCAAGCTGCCGGCAGGAATCAAGGGATTGTCCAGCAGGCCGGAGATGAAGCTGGGCTCTTCTGCCGGTGCGGGTGGTGGCGGAGGTGATTTAACAGGAGCCGTTATTACTGGTGCAGGCGTCTCTGGAGCCGATGCGGGCGCCATTTCGCTGGTGGCAACGGTGCCGGCAGGTTCTGAGGCGGTCGTGGCGGGTTCTGTTGCGGTGGGCGCCGTCTCGGGCACCGATGCCGAAGTTGCAGGAGGTTCCGCTGGCGTCGTCGCTGCGGGTGTTTCCGTGGCCGTTACAGCCGGGCTGGTGCCCGATTGGGCTGGCGTTTCTGCGGGAGATGGAACCTTTGGGGTAGCGTCGGGCGTGTCCGATGCACCTGCAAGTTTGTTCAGATCGCTGATGTTTTTAGACAACTCTTCAACGCGTGCAGATGCTTCGTTGGCCTGTTTGCGTGCCGCCAATGCTTCGGGTGAAGTCTTGGAGCCCTTGACGCCACCTTTGGACAGTGTGAGTTTGTCAGGCGAGGTGCTGGCGGCTTTCTGTTCCTGCACCTTGGTTTGCACGCGTCCGCTTTCGCTGCGGCCTGATGCGGCAGTTTCTGCAGTTGGGGCAGATGTTGCCAATTTGCGACGGAATTCATTGAAATCACGACTTTGCGCTGCAATGGTCTGGTGAGCTTCTGCTGCAGACATGGCCGTTGCCTGTGCCTCGCTCGGGACCTGTAGCACGGCGCCGGCCTTGATGCGGTTGACGTTCCCGCCTATGAAGGCTTCCGGGTTGGAGCGCAACATAGCCACCAACATCTGGTCAAGGGAAACGGCACCTGGGCGATGCGCGTTGGCAATACGACCAGCGGTGTCGCCAGCCTTGACTGTGACGCTGTCCGATGTAGCCGAAGAGACGGGCGCCTGGCGCTCAGGTCCAGACGAACGGGCGGCGGTTACTGGGGCGGGGCGAGCTACGGGTGCAACTGCAGGAGCCTTGGTGCTGATTTGCGGCGCAACCGTCACGGAGGGGGTAGCGCGGCGCAGTGTCGGCGGGTCAAACAGCATGGTGTAGCTGCGGGTGATGCGACCGGTTGCCCAGGTGGCGTCAATGACCAAGTCCACAAAGGGCTCGTTGACAGGGCTGTTGCTGCTCAAAAGCAGAACACTGCGACCATCAGGTCTGCGCTGCAGGACCATACGGACTTGTGCGACAGCGGCTGAGTATTCCATGCCCTGTGTGCGGAAAGTATCCGCTCCGGCAGTGGCCACTTTCAGCGATTCGGCTTCTGCTGGCGTGATGCGCGGCAAATCGATTTCTGCGCGCAGTGGCTCACCCAGCGCCGATTTCACGGTGATAGGGCCTAGGGCGAGCGCATAGGCATCAGGTGCGTACAAGACGACAGACGCGAGGGCGGCAGCCGCCAGCGCAGAGTATTTCCAACGGTGCATGGTTGCCATTGACTGATAGAGGTAGGAAGCTTTTCCGAGCGGATTGTTGTTTTTCATGGTCTGGAAGCCCAATCCGCTTCGGCATAGAAAATAGGTAAAAGCACCATAGCAGCAATGTTTTGCAGTGACAAGCTAAGGCAATGGGGGAAGCTTCGAGCAGGCAACACGAAGCGTTCTCTGTACGTGCGGCTGTTGCCTCGTGACAACGTACTTGGCCGGGAACTTCCCCGGGGTCGGTGCCGCGGTGCACCATTATCAGGCGTCCAGCAGGATACGCAACATGCGGCGCAGTGGTTCGGCGGCACCCCACAAAAGTTGGTCGCCCACGGTAAATGCGCCCACGTAGTCCGGTCCCATCGCCAATTTGCGGATGCGGCCCACCGGAATCTGCATGGTGCCAGTGACCGCTACGGGCGTCAGATCGCGCATGGTGGCTTCGCGGGTGTTTGGCACCACCTTTACCCAGTCATTGTCGGCAGCGATCATGGCCTCAATATCGGCCACGGGCACGTCTTTCTTAAGCTTGAATGTCAGCGCTTGGCTGTGGCAGCGCATGGCGCC
>JBQMQB010000136.1:0-6389 GCA_052172715.1 Giesbergeria sp.
CTACAGGAGCAGCCATGGCAGTCACCGTTGAAACCCTCGACAAGCTCGAACGCAAAATTACCCTCAATCTGCCTTTGTCGGCCATTCAGGGCGAGGTGGAAACCCGCCTCAAGCGCCTGGCCCGCACGGTGAAGATGGACGGTTTCCGTCCCGGCAAGGTGCCGATGAACGTGGTGTCGCAGCGGTATGGCTATTCGGTGCAGTACGAAGTGCTCAACGACAAGGTCGGCGAGGCCTTTTCCCAGGCCGCCAACGAGGCGCAACTGCGCGTTGCTGGCCAGCCCCGCATTACCGAAAAGCAAGACGCGCCCGAGGGCGAAGTGTCCTTTGACGCCGTCTTTGAGGTGTACCCTGAAGTGAAGATCGGCGACCTGGCTGAGGCCGAAGTCGAAAAGCTCTCCGCCGAAGTGAACGACGCCGCCATCGACAAGACCGTGGACATCCTGCGCAAGCAACGCCGCAGCTTTGCCCAGCGCGCGCTGGACGCCGCTGCACAAGACGGCGACCGCGTAACCGTAGATTTCGAAGGCAAGATCGATGGCGAGCCCTTTGATGGCGGCAAGGCCGAAGACTTCCAGTTCCTCGTCGGCGAAGGCCAGATGCTCAAAGAATTTGAAGAGGCCGTGCGCGGCATGAAGCCGGGAGAGAGCAAAACATTCCCGCTGGCATTCCCCGCCGAGTACCACGGCAAGGACGTGGCCGGCAAGACGGCTGACTTCATGGTCACGGTCAAGAAGATCGAGGCTGCGCACCTGCCAGAGGTGAACGACGTCCTGGCAAAATCGCTTGGCATTGCCGACGGCACGGTGGCTGGGCTGCGCGCCGACATCAAGACCAACCTGGAGCGCGAGGTGAAGTTCCGCCTGTTGGCACGCAACAAGCAGGCCGCCATGGACGCATTGCTGTCCAAGGCCGAGCTTGACTTGCCCAACGCCAGCGTGGAAGCTGAAATCGACCGCCTGCGCGAAGCAGCACGTGCCGACCTCAAGCAGCGCGGCGTCAAAGATGCCGAGAAAATGGAGATCCCTGCCGACGTGTTCCGCGAGCAGGCCGTGCGCCGCGTGCGCCTGGGCCTGGTGGTGGCAGAACTCGTCAAGACCAACGAGCTGTACGCCAAACCTGAGCAGCTCAAGGCCCATATTGATGAACTGGCCGCCAGCTACGAGAAGCCTGAAGATGTCGTGCGCTGGTACTTTGGCGACCGCCAGCGTCTGGCCGAAGTCGAGGCCGTGGTCATTGAGACCAATGTCGCCGACTACGTGTGGGGCAAGGCCAAGGTCAACGCCAAGGCAGTAAGCTTTGAAGAGCTAATGGGCCAGCAAGGCTGACCGCACCGGCTACGGGCGCTGTGATGTGGCGCCCGGCTACACAAAAGGGGCTTGTGCTTTCGAGCACCGGCCCCAATTCGTTTCTGGGTACAGTACCCATCTGATCTGGAGAAACAATGAGCGCACTGGAAACACAGGCCCTGGGCATGATCCCCATGGTTATCGAGCAGTCGGGCCGCGGCGAGCGGTCCTACGACATTTATTCGCGCCTGTTGAAAGAGCGCGTGATCTTTCTGGTGGGTGAAGTCAACGACCAGACGGCCAACTTGGTGGTGGCGCAGCTATTGTTCCTGGAGAGCGAGAACCCGGAGAAGGACATTTCCTTCTACATCAACTCCCCCGGTGGCAGTGTGACGGCAGGCATGGCGATTTACGACACCATGAACTTCATCAAGCCAGACGTTTCCACACTGTGCTGCGGCTTTGCCGCCAGCATGGGTGCGTTCCTGCTGGCTGCCGGCGCCAAGGGCAAGCGGTTTTCGCTTCCCAACTCGAAAATCATGATCCACCAGGTGCTGGGTGGCGCACGTGGCCAGGCGACCGACATTGAAATCCACGCGCGCGACATTCTGCGCACCAAAGACCAGATGAACCGCATCTTGGCTGAGCGCACCGGCCAGACGCTGGAAAAGATGAAGCAGGACACCGAGCGGGACTACTTCCTTACTGCGGACGAGGCCAAAGACTACGGGCTCATTGACCAAGTGATCGCCAAGCGCCCCTGAGCGGATTGCCTTACCCCTAGAACGGCGTTTCCCGGCTCGGGAAACGCCGTTTGCATTTCGTTATCATCCGTTTCACTTTTCACCGAATACAAGGCGACGTTCCCATGGCCGAGAAAAAAGGCTCCTCCAGCGAAAAAACGCTTTACTGCTCGTTTTGCGGCAAGAGTCAGCATGAGGTGAAGAAGTTGATCGCCGGACCATCGGTCTTTATCTGCGAAGAATGCATCGACCTGTGCAACGAGATCATTCGCGACGAACTTCCCCCCGCGCAGGCCGACCGGCTCGCGCGCAACGAGCTGCCCACGCCGGCCGACATCAAGGCCAACCTGGACAACTACGTCATCGGCCAGGACATTGCCAAGCGCACCCTGGCGGTTGCGGTGTACAACCACTACAAGCGCCTGCGCTACAAAGAGAAGGCGGGCAAAGATGATGTAGAGCTTGCCAAGAGCAACATCCTGCTCATCGGCCCTACGGGTTCGGGCAAGACGCTGCTGGCGCAAACGCTCGCGCGCATGCTTGATGTGCCTTTTGTGATGGCGGATGCCACCACGCTGACCGAAGCGGGCTATGTGGGTGAAGACGTCGAGAACATCGTGCAGAAGCTGCTGCAGAGTTGCAACTACGAAGTCGAGCGCGCCCAGCGCGGCATTGTGTACATCGACGAAATCGACAAGATTTCACGCAAGTCCGACAACCCCAGCATCACGCGTGATGTGTCGGGCGAAGGTGTGCAGCAGGCCTTGCTCAAACTCATTGAAGGCACCATGGCCAGCGTTCCGCCCCAAGGCGGGCGCAAGCACCCGAACCAGGACTTCCTGCAGATTGACACGACCAACATCCTGTTTATTTGCGGCGGTGCGTTTGCCGGACTCGAAAAAGTCATCGAAAACCGAACCGAGGCCTCGGGCATCGGCTTTGGCGCTACCGTCAAGAGCAAGAAGCAGCGCGCGCTGTCTGAAGTGTTTCTGGACATCGAACCCGAAGACCTGATCAAATTCGGTCTGATTCCCGAGTTGGTCGGGCGCATGCCCGTGGTGACTGCTTTGGCCGAGCTGCATGAAGATGCCTTGGTGCAAATTCTGACGGAGCCCAAGAATGCCCTCGTCAAGCAATACAGCAAGCTGCTGGCCATGGAAGGTGCAGAACTGGAAATTCGCCCAGGGGCGTTGAAGGCGATTGCGCGCAAGGCGTTGGCCCGCAAGACTGGCGCTCGGGGCCTGCGCTCGATTCTCGAACAAACGCTCCTTGGCACCATGTTCGATCTGCCCAATAGCAGCAACGTGGAAAAAGTCGTGGTGGACGAGTCCACCGTTGAAGAAAGTAAGCCGCCCTTGCTGGTGTACCGCGAAGCCGCCAAAAAGGCGTGAGCGACCGGTTGTGCCTAGGCGTGTGTCGGGCTTCGAAGTCCGACACACTCCCAGTGCGCAGCGCTTGAAATTTCGTGTCTTTGGACCATATCTTCAGAACTCTCGATAAGGAACCCAATGTCCGGACACCCTATTCTCCCAGCCGAGCCGCTCAGCCTGCCCCTGCTGCCGCTGCGCGACGTGGTCGTGTTTCCCCATATGGTGATCCCCCTGTTTGTAGGGCGCGCCAAGAGTATCAAGGCGCTCGAACTGGCCATGGAGAGCGATCGCCGCATCATGCTGGTTGCGCAGAAGGCCGCCGCCAAGGACGAGCCGTCGGTCAGCGACATGTTTGCGGTGGGCTGCGTTTCGACCATTTTGCAGATGCTCAAGCTCCCTGATGGCACCGTGAAGGTGCTGGTCGAGGGCCAGCAGCGCGCGAACGTGGGCGAAATTCAAGACCACGAGACGCACTTCACCGCGACAGTAACGCCGCTGGAGCCCTTGGACGATACGGACAAGCCGAGCGAGATCGAGGCGCTGCGCCGCGCGGTCATGCAGCAGTTCGACCTGTACGTCAAACTGAATAAAAAAATTCCACCGGAAATTCTCACGTCGATTTCCGGCATCGAGGATCCGGGCCGTCTTGCCGACACCATTGCCGCCCATTTGCCGCTCAAACTTGAAAACAAGCAGGCGGTGCTGGATTTGCACGAGATCAAAGGGCGGCTAGAAAACCTGTTTGAGCAGCTCGACCGCGAGGTTGACATTCTCAACGTTGACAAAAAAATCCGCGGCCGCGTCAAGCGCCAGATGGAAAAGAACCAGCGTGATTTCTACCTGAACGAGCAAGTCAAGGCCATTCAGAAGGAACTGGGCGAGGGCGAAGAGGGCGCCGATCTCGAAGAAATCGACAAGAAGATCAAGCTGGCCAAAATGCCGACTGAGGCGCGAAAAAAGGCCGAAGGCGAGCTCAAGAAACTCAAGCTCATGTCGCCCATGTCGGCCGAGGCCACGGTGGTGCGCAACTACATCGACGTACTGCTGTCGCTCCCCTGGAGCAAGAAGACCAAGATCAAGCACGATCTGGGCAATGCCGAAGAAGTGCTGAACGAAGACCACTACGGCCTCGACAAAGTTAAAGACCGAATTCTTGAATACCTTGCTGTGCAGCAGCGCGTGGACAAGGTCAAAGCGCCCATCCTGTGTCTGGTGGGCCCGCCGGGCGTGGGCAAGACGTCGCTCGGCCAATCGATAGCCAAGGCCACAGGGCGCAAGTACGTGCGCGTGGCGCTGGGCGGCATGCGCGACGAAGCAGAAATTCGCGGCCACCGCCGCACCTACATCGGCGCCATGCCGGGCAAGGTGCTGCAAAGCCTGTCTAAGGTGGGCACACGCAACCCGCTCTTTTTGCTCGACGAAATCGACAAACTAGGGACCGATTTCCGTGGGGATCCTTCCAGCGCACTGCTTGAAGTGCTCGACCCGGAGCAGAACCACACCTTTGGCGACCACTACGTTGAGGTGGATTTTGACTTGAGCGACGTGATGTTCGTTGCCACCTCAAACTCCATGAACATCCCCTCGGCCCTGTTGGACCGCATGGAAGTGATCCGCCTCTCGGGCTACACCGAGGACGAGAAAACCAACATCGCCATGAAGTACCTGCTGCCCAAGCAGATGAAAAACAACGGCGTGAAGGACGAGGAACTGGAGATTACGGAATCCGCAGTGCGCGACATGGTGCGCTACTACACCCGCGAAGCCGGCGTGCGCTCGCTGGAGCGCGACCTCTCCAAAGTCTGCCGCAAGGTTGTCAAGGGCCTGTTGCTCAAGACCATGGAGCCGAAGGTGGTTGTCAATGCCGACAACCTCCCGGATTTTCTAGGCGTGCGCAAATACACCTATGGCCGCGCAGAAGAGCAGAACCAGGTGGGCCAGGTGGTCGGTTTGGCCTGGACCGAAGTGGGCGGCGACCTGTTGACGATTGAGGCGGCTACTATGCCTGGCAAAGGTGTGATCACACGCACTGGTTCGCTGGGCGACGTGATGAAAGAATCCGTCGAAACGGCACGCACCGTGGTGCGCAGCCGGGCACGCTCCCTAGGCATCAAAGACGAGGTTTTCGAAAAACGTGACGTGCACATCCATGTGCCCGACGGCGCCACGCCCAAGGATGGCCCGAGCGCCGGCGCTGCCATGGCCACCGCGTTTGTCTCAGCGCTGACTGGCATCCCGGTGCGCGGCGATGTGGCCATGACGGGCGAGATCACGCTGCGCGGCGAAATTACGGCGATTGGCGGGCTCAAGGAAAAGCTTCTCGCGGCGCTGCGTGGCGGCATCAAGACGGTGTTGATCCCGCAGGAAAACATGAAAGATTTGCAGGAAATTCCCGCCAACGTGAAGAGTGACCTCGACATCATTCCGGTGAAATGGATTGACCAGGTGCTTGAGCTGGCGCTTGAGCGCAAACCTGTGGCACTCACTGACGACGAAGTCGCAGCAGCGGTGAGTGCGCCTGTGGCAGACAATGCAGCCCAGAAGAATGTGGGAGAAGCTGTAAAACACTGATGCAAGCGTGTTGAAAGTCCATAAACTTGCGCTACAATTTCACCCATCGCAGCGTTTTGTTTTACAATAAAAGGCTGTAGAAAACGCGGGAATAGCTCAGTTGGTAGAGCGCAACCTTGCCAAGGTTGAGGTCGAGAGTTCGAGCCTCTTTTCCCGCTCCAACTTTAAAAAGGGAAGCATCTGCTTCCCTTTTTTATGGTGGAAAAATTGGGCGCGGTAGCAAAGCGGTTATGCCCCGGATTGCAAATCCGGTTAGCGCGGTTCGACTCCGCGCCGCGCCTCCAAAAAATGCAAACTTATTGTCGGTGTTTGCAAATTGGTAGAAAAATTGGCTTATAATTTGAGGCTGCCAAGTTGCTGAGGTTTTAGGGCCGAAGTAATGCGTCAGACCCCTGCGGGAATAGCTCAGTTGGTAG